>DASYTB010000203.1:0-2635 GCA_036002705.1 Verrucomicrobiia bacterium | reverse complement strand
CGCGCCGGTTACCGACGTATCTGCTGGCCACGTTTGTGTTCCTGCTCGCCATTGGAACGAAAACCGTCGCGGCGACTTTACCGGCAGCGGTCCTGGTGATTTTGTGGTGGCGGAACGGCGGATTGTCGTGGCGACGCGACGTGCTCCCAATGCTTCCCTGGTTTGCCGCCGCGCTCGCGGCGGGATCGTTCACGGCCTGGGTCGAGCGAAAGCAAATCGGCGCGCAGGGTGCGTCCTTCGACTTGACGGCGGTGGAACGCGTGCTGCTCGCGGGCCGCGACGTTTGGTTCTATCTCGGGAAATTGGTATGGCCGACGAACCTGACCTTCTTCTATCCACGGTGGGATGTCGCGAGGGAAGCGCCGCATTGGATTGGTTACCTGCTCGCAGGTGGCGCGGTGACGGCCGCGTTTTTTGTCTATCGCCGTCGATCGCGCGGCCCGCTGGCCGCATGGCTGCTTTTTGTGGGTTCGCTTTTTCCCGCCCTCGGTTTTTTCAACGTTTACCCGTTCATTTTTTCGTACGTCGCCGACCATTTCCAATATCTGGCGTGCCCGATTTTGATTTCGGCGGCTGTGAGTGGACTCGCCTGGATGGCTGCGCGGCCGATTCCGTGGATTCGCGCCGGCGCGGGAATTTTTGGCGGCGTGCTGGTGGTCGGATTTATTTTTTTGAGCCGTGAACAGAGTCGTCTGTATGTCGACGTCGAAACGCTGTTCCGACACACCGTCGCGGCGGTTCCGCAAAACTGGATGGCGCACCACAACCTCGGCCTTGCGCTTTCAACCTCGCCGGACCGACGCGCCGAGGCGATCGCAGAGTTTCGAAAAGCGATCGAGTTGAATTCGAAATTTCCGGAATCGCACTATGCGCTTGGTCGCGAATTGATGAAGCAACCGGGTTCCCGAGCGGAAGCGGTCGCGGAATTCGAACAGGCAATTCAGCTTCGTCCCTATTACGCTGAAGCCCACAACGCCTTGGGAGTGGACCTCGCGAAGCAGCCGGGACGGATCAAGGACGCGTTCGGGCATTTTGAGATGGCCTTGAAATCTCGTCCGCGAATGGCGGAGATCCATCTGAATTTTGCCAACGCTCTGGCGAGAGATCCGGCCCGGCTGCCGGAGGCCGTCGCACATTTTGAAGAAGCGCTGCACATCCGGCCCGATTTCGCGAAAGCCCACAACGACTATGGTGTCCTGCTCACGAGACTGCCTGACCACCGGGCCGATGCGATCCAACATTTCGAACAAGCGTTGAGCTCGGACCCCAACTATGCCGAAGCCCATTATAACCTGGCGAACACGCTGGCGGAAATGGCCGGCCATGTTCCCGATGCGATTTCGCATTACGAACAGGCGCTTGCGATCGATCCCGAGTCCGCGCCGGCCCACTATGCCCTGGCCAACGTGCTCGCGATTCAACCCGGCCGCGCCGCCGATGCCGTGTCGCATTACGAAGCGGCGCTTCGCCTTCATCCGGAATTCGCTGAAGCTCACGCCAATCTCGCCAACGTGCTCGCGCACATCCCCGGGCGGATGTCGGACGCGATCGCACACTATGAAGCCGCGCTGCGAATCGATCCGAACCTTCCTTGGGTGCATTTCAATCTCGGCCTGCATCTGGCGCAAGTACCCGGCCGTTCTGCGGACGCCATCGCCCATTACGAAGAGGCCGTCCGCCTTAAACCCGACTACACCGATGCGCTCAACGGACTGGCAATTCTTTTTGCCCAAGCGGGCCATCTCGAGGAAGCGCGCGCGCAATGGATGAAAGCGCTCGAGATCGATCCGAATTATACCACTGCCCGGCAGAATCTTCTCCTGCTTGACCGAATGGCCGCGCCGCCGCGATGAGTCGATTAAGGGATGGGACTGAACGAATGAATCAATTCCCGGAGTAAGAAGAGAGGAGTTGCCCTTGGAGTCTCCTGAAAAAAAATCTCCGGGAAACGCGTCCTGTGTTGCGTCCGGTCCTTTCGCTTTTGGTTATATCAATGCCTTGCGCTGCTGAGAAGCCTCCGGCTCATATCAAGACGATCGATATATGCGATTCAAGAACGTTTGGATGCCCAGGGTCTCGGCTGTTTGCATGGGGTTGGCTGTCGGCTTGGTGGTCGGCGAATTTGCACTGCGTGCGCTCGGAATTCCATTTTTTCACAAAGCGCATTCAGCCCCTCGTCAGTTTCGTTTTCTCAAGGATAAAGCGACTGGAGAGGTTTTTTATGTGAACACGCCTTCGTCGACGATCACTTTTAAATACGAATCGAATCCGCGAGGATATTTCAAACCAGGCAACGTCGTAGATCACGTGACGAACGCGTGGGGGTTTCGTGGCCCTGACTTTTCCTCCCACGAGGAGCCGGGAACCGTTCGCCTGCTTTTTCTCGGCGACTCCTTTACATTTGGCGAGGGTGTGCATTTCGAGGACACGTTTGCCGAAGTCACTGCCAAGCTGCTGCCGCAGCTGCTGGGTCGAGAAAATCTCAAGGTTAAGAGCTATAACCTGGGTGTGGGAGGCTACAACACAACGGAGGAATTGTTTCTGCTGAAATCAATGGGGCTCCAGCTTCGGCCGGACGCAATAGTACTCTGTTATGTCTTGAATGATGCCGAGCCGGCCTTGTTCCAGATTGATC
>DASYTB010000202.1:0-4857 GCA_036002705.1 Verrucomicrobiia bacterium | reverse complement strand
CCAACGAGCACCAAAGGCGATAGCCTGATCATTCTTGAAGACACCGATGGCGACGGCAAAGCCGATAAAATGACCACGTTTGTCACCGATCTGAATGCTCCGACTGGTTTTCAGTTCTATAAAGACGGCGTTTTACTTATGCAAGCGCCGGACCTCTGGTTCATTCGTGACACTGATGGCGACGGCAAAGCGGATTATCGTGAACGTCTCCTGATGGGGATGGACTCCGCCGATTCGCATCACACCGCCAATTCAATTTGCCTTGATCCGGGCGGCGCGATCTATCTCAGCGATGGTGTTTTCCACCGCACTCAGGTGGAGACCGCCGACGGCCCGACGCGCAATAGTGATGCGGGCATTTATCGTTTCGAGCCGCGCACCGGCCATTTCGAGACTTATGTCAATTACGGTTTCGCCAATCCACATGGACGCGTCTTCGATTATTGGGGCAATGACTTGATCACGGACGCGACGGGCAACAATACCTATTTCGGACCTGCTTTCAGCGGTCATCTCGACTACGGTAAAGGGAAACATTCCGGCATGAAACAGTTCTGGGAACGGCCTTCGCGCCCTTGCCCTGGAACGGGCATTCTTACCAGCCGCCATTTTCCCGAAGAGTTTCAGAACAATTTCCTGAACCTGAACGTGATCTCCTTCCAGGGCATCTACCGCGTGGGCGTGAGCGACGATGGCGCGGGTCTGAAGGGCGAAACGCTGAAGCATTTGATCTATTCGGAGGACCCTAATTTCCGTCCGAGCGCGGTCAATGTCGGTCCGGACGGCGCAATTTACTTCGCCGATTGGCATAATCCGATCATCGGCCATATGCAGCATCATCTGCGCGACCCGAGCCGCGATCACGAGCATGGCCGCATTTATCGCATCACTTATGAAGGCCGTCCGCTCGTGAAAGCGCCGAAGATCGCGGGCGCGCCGGTTCCGGCTCTCCTCGACCTTCTGAAGGAGCCGGAAAATCAAACGCGCGAACTGGCCAAGGTTGAATTGGGGGGACGCAACACCCCCGAAGTGATCGCTGCCGTCAACAAATGGACCCAGTCACTCGACAAGAACGAGCCGAATTATGAACATAGCATGCTCGAAGCTCTCTGGGTTCATCAATATCACAATGTGGTCGATGAGAATCTGCTCCGCCGCATGTTGAAGTCACCGGAGCCGCCCGCCCGCGCCGCCGCCGCCCATGTCCTTTGCTATTGGCGTGATCGCGTCCCGGATTCACTCGGCCTTTTCCGCACCATTGCCCAGGACGAAAGTCCTCGCGTGCGCCTCGAAGCCGTCCGCGCGGCGAGCTTCTACGGCACTTACGTCGCGGCGGATGTCGCGCTCGAAGTCCTCAAGAAGCCGATGGATTACTACCTCGATTACACGCTCGGCGAAACGTTGCGCCAGCTTGAACCCTATTGGCGCAAAGCCATCAGCGATGGCCTGCCGATCGCGGCGAACAATCCGAAGGGAATCGATCGTTTGATCGCGCGGCTCAATTCCACCGAAATCCAGAAACTGCCGCACACCGATGGTGTGCTCTACGCGCTGCTCACTCGGTCTGGAGTGGATGAAGCCTCCCGTCTCGTCGCTCTCGATGAACTGGCCAAAAAGCGCGATTCTACGCGCGTAGCGGAATTGTTAAAGGCCATTGAAGGGTCAGGCCACGAGGATGCCTCGGTCGCCAACGGCTTGTCACGTCTCCTCACGATGATCACTCCCGACGAGCTGAAGACGGCCCGCGAACAGATTCTCAATCTCGCCCAAAAGAACGATCTGGGCCTGCTCCGGCGTTGCGCTTGGGCGGCGGTTGCATCAGCCGACAATGGATACGATAAGGTTTGGGCGCTCGCTTCGAACTCGCCCGCCGAATTGGTGGATGTGGTCTCCTCCGTGCCGCTCGTTCTCGATCCGGCGTTGCGCAATTCCGCGGCCGATCGCGTTAAAGCACTGCTCAATGCTCCCTCTGACTTAAAATCGGGCGACGAGAACGGCCGGGGACGTTATGTCCGCATCGAACTGCCACGTGTCGGCACATTGAGCCTGGCGGAAGTCCAGGTGTTCAGCGACGGCCAAAATATCGCTCTCCACGGAACGGCCACTCAATCGAGCACCGAATATGATGCGCCCGCAGCTCGCGCGATCGACGGCAGGACGGATGGCAGCTTTAGCAGCGGAACGATCACGCACACCCGCGAGAACACGCAGAATCCGTGGTGGCAATTGGATCTCGGACGCGATTATCCCATTGAGACCGTCGCCGTATGGAACCGGAGCGCTGATGGTGAATCGCTCGCCAAACGGCTGGATGGCTTCACGCTCAAGGTCCTCGATAATGAACATCGCGAGGTCTTCACAAAAGCGAATGTAGCCGCCCCGGCCCCGAAAACGTCGCTCGCGGTTGCCAGCCCGAATTACCAAAAGCTCCTCCGCGTCGCGGCGATCGAGGCGTTTGTTGCGATCCCTCAAGAGCAGCCTGGCGCATTCACCAAGCTGACCGAGATGATTACCCATGGCCAGGATGTGCCATCCGCCGCCCAGGCGCTGCGGACACTACCTCACAGCGTTTGGTCAAAGGAAGCGGCCGCCAGCGCCGCCCCGGCTTTGGTCGAATGGGCACGGAAAGCTCCGGAGTCTGAAAGGACCTCGCCCGAGTATGTCCAGACCATCCAGGTGGCGGATGATCTCGCGGGCACGCTTGCGCCGGAGAGCGCCGCCGCGATTCGCCACGAATTGAAAGATCTTCGGCCGGCGATTTACTTCGTGCGCACGGTTCGCGAACAGATGCGCTTCGATACGACCCGCCTCGTCGTCGAAGCCGGCAAGCAGATCCAAATCATGATCGAGAACACGGACTTCATGCCGCATAATTTCGTGATCATAAAGCCAGGCCAGCGCGAAAAGGTCGGCGGCATCACCGAAAAAATGAAACCGGATCAACTCGATTCGCAGGCGCGCGCGTTCATGCCCCGATCGAGGGACATCATCGCCGGCACGCGCCTGCTCGAAGGCGGCCAAAGCGCCACGTTGGAACTCTCTGTCCCAAACCAGGAGGGCATTTACGAATTTGTCTGCACCTTCCCTGGCCACTGGCAGGTCATGTTCGGCCAATTCGTCGTGACGAAAGATGTGGATGCCTTTCTGCAACGAAACCCTCAAGCGCCCGTGGCCGCGGCGACTTCCGCCGATCACGCCCACAATCATTTCGAGTAAACATAATGCGGCGGCGGCCTCGTGAGAAATGTCGATTACCAATTACCAGGGCGAACCGGTCGATCAGGGTATATTTGTCAACATCTCCCTTCCAGGAGGTGGGGATCACGCCTCGTGTCGAAAATTGCGAGGACAATGATTGCATCCTTCTCGGGGAGAAAATGAATCGCATCAGGAAATCGGCGAAGAAGGGCGCAACGAGCGGGACCACGACTGAGATGAAACCGCAGGGGATGGGCCGCAATTCGAGTCAGCATTTCATCCACGGAAACTTTGAATTCCAATTCCGGGCTTGGTTTTTGTCTCCTTATACCAAGCATGGCCTCATCAAGTTCCAACCTCGCGATTGGTCGGAGAATGATTGGCAAACTCATTTCGATCCGCCGTATTTGCGCTCCAAATCAGCTTTTACTTCAGTCCACGGAATCCCGTTGGTGGGATTGCGCCGATGTTCATCGAGTCGGCGGTCTAATTCCGCGGGGTAAGACTTGGTTCATGGCCTTCCTCCGCAATGCTTTCCCAAAGGGCCTCGGCGAATTCCACGCGCTCCGACAATGGTAAGGCCTTGGCGGCCTCCAGCAGTTCGGATTTCACGTGTGGAGTTTAGTTTGGGAGCGATAGCTGATCAAGCATTCGCTCCAAACCGCTTCGGAGGAGCGTCCTTGAATCAATACGTCTGCGTAGCGTATGTTTGTCGCAATATGAGTCCTGAAAGTTCAAATCCGGGTTACGCCTGGCTGATGTATTCGCTGCTCACGGTTGTTTCGTGGGGTGTTTATGGGATTTTTCTGCATAGCGGTCAGATGAACATGGCAGACCCGGTGAATGGGCGGTACAAGGCGTTTCTTTTCGTGGGGATCGCGTATTTTCTGACGGCAGTTTTGGCGCCGCTCGCGGTTCTCCTGGCGAAGGGGGCAAGCTGGTCGTATCCCGGCGCGGGGATGGCTTGGTCGCTCGTGGCGGGGATTGTCGGCGCCATTGGGGCTTTCGGGGTGCTACTGGCTTTCGGCGCGAAGGGAACGCCAGCCGTGGTGATGTCGATTGTTTTTGCGGGAGCACCCGTGGTGAACGCGGTTTACTCGCTCTGGCTGCATCCGCCCGCGGGCGGCTTGAAGAACATTCCGGTTCCATTTTTCGTGGGGATTTTGCTGGCGGCGCTGGGTGGATGTTTGGTGACTTATTTCAAACCGAATCCGCCTCCGAAAAAGCCGGGCGTGGTGGCGATGGGGACGGCGGCGGCGAAGATTTGAATTCGGCGTTCTGTCCGAGCCACCAGTCTGCGGATTAACAAGAGGGCGACTCCCGGCATTGTCACCCGTCAATGTCTGACGCTTTGTTTCAAACTGCTGAACAGATTCGGGCGGGACAACTCGAGGCGTTGAACGATCTGCTGACGCAGATTCTTCCGGCGAATGCGTTCTACGCGCGGAAAGTCGGCACCAGCGCACTGCCGAAGACGTTCTCAACCCTCGAAGATTTTCAGCGGCGGTTCCCATTCACGACGAAGCAAGAGATCGCGCACGATCAGGAACAGCATCCGCCCTACGGCCGGAATCTGACTTATCCGTTGGAGCGTTATACCCGGCTAAATCAAACGAGCGGAACTTCCGGGAAGCCGCTGCGGTGGCTGGATACCGCGGA
>DASYTB010000201.1:0-15951 GCA_036002705.1 Verrucomicrobiia bacterium | reverse complement strand
AACGTCGGGTGAAAGCCAAGGTTAAAAAGGTGCTCATCGGAGTGATCGGGGGAATCGTGCTGCTCGCTGGAGTTGCCATGATTCCGCTGCCGGGACCGGCTATTCTTGTCATTCCGGCGGGTCTGGCGATCCTCGCGACGGAATTTCAATGGGCGCACCATCTGAACACCCGGATTAAAGACAAGATCAAGGCCATGCGCGAAAAGCACCAGAAGAAGGTGAAAACCGCGCAGGGTGTTCTTCCCAAGCCGCTGTAGGAGCCCACCGTTCAAAGAGCCTCCCTCTTCGCCGCCCGAGCCCCGTTCCGCCCGAAGCCACCCATGAGATCGCCTCATATTAAGCCAGAGCCGGCTCACGCGGGGACGAAAGGACGAAAGGCTGGTCGGAGCGAGAAAATTGTCTTTCATTCATTTTGAAAGATTTGGTCCGGAACGGGCAGTTCATCGATGGATGCACACATCACAGATAAAGCGGTGGTCCATCAAAAGAACAAAAAAACAAACAGCATATCTATGAAACAATTCCTATCCCTTCGCTCGAATCCGCTCCTGCGCAAAACGCGGCCCTGCCTCGCCGCCGCCGCCATTGCCACCCTGGCGCTCAGCGGTTCCGCCCCGGTCGCCCCGGTTCACGCCCAGGCGGGTCTTATCCTCCGCGAGGTCCTCGACACCCAGGAAAACGCGCAGATCGCCGCGCTGGACCAGCTTTTGGCTGACTTTCACGGCGCTCTTTCCTATGGCGGCAATATTGATGACATGATGGCTCTCTGGGTTGAAAATCCTTCGGCCACCTTGAATGGCGAAACTCAAATCACGCTGCACGGCGACCGGGCCGAGGCGACCACCCAGTGCGTGGCCGTCGATATCTCCGCGAGCCCGAACGTCGTGAAAGCCGTGATTCAGGTCAGTGCCGTAGCGGTCAAGCGCGGCAACCGTTGGCTGCTCCTCTCGATGAGCAACACAAGCCCGGCGCCGCTTTAATTTAGCCGCGTTTGTCGGAAGCCAGATCGAGTAAATTACAAAAGGGGAGTCATGCGCGAGATGCGCTGACTCCCGTTACCTACGATTAATCCTAGTGGATCCTAGTGGCATTGGCAGAGGCGGCTGTCCCAAAAACTAACTAACTGTATACCTACGGCCTCCGGCGAGCGTCGTCTCCGGCGTGTTCCGATCCCTGGCGGGTCTGCTGATACAGCCAAGCGCGTGCATAGGCCCACCACCGTTTCGCCGTGGGAACGGAAATGTCCAGGATGCGCGCGGCTTCCTCGATCTTGAGGCCCGCGAAAAAGCGGAGCTTTACCAGTTCGGCTTTCTCCTTCTCGATCAGCGCGAATTGCTCAAGCGCGTCGTTCACTGTCAGCAGTTCGTCGTCCGCCGTGGGCGCGGCAATTTCCATTGCTTCGATTTCCACCCGCTGCTGCCCGCCGCCGTGGCGCCGGGCACGTTTGCGGCGGGCATTGTCAACCAGGATGCGCCGCATGGCTTCCGCGGCCGCGCCGAAAAAATGAGCGCGGTTCTCCCATGTTTGCTCTTCCGAACCGGCCAGTCGCATCCACGCTTCGTGGACCAAGGCGGTGGGCTGGAGCGTTTGCCCCGGAGCTTCGCGCGCCATTTTTTGCGCGGCGAGCCGACGAAGTTCCTCATAGACCAGCGGTAGTAATTTCTCCGCGTTTCTGGGATCCGCGATATCCATCGACTGTAAAATGCGAGTAACCTCAGTCATTCGCCGGGAATTTTTTGGCTGATGTCGATAAGCGCCCGAGCTTCGCGCATGAAAACGTGCGCCATCATCTGGTCGTACCATTCCGGCCCACGAACGGAACCAACCTTTTCCTGGGCGAGGCGAATGCCCTGTTGCAAAGAGGCGCGCGCTCGATCCGTTTGCTTGAGTTGCTGTTCGGCCATTGCGAGCAGCATATACGCAGCGACGGTGCGATTCGGGTCGGCTCCCCGAGGTGTCACTTTTTCGAGCCACTCGACGGCCTTTTCAAAATGTCCCTCGCGGTATTCCAACAGTCCCTTCACAAACTGAAAATAATCCCAGAACCTGTGCTGTGGCCCGGCCTTCAGCGCTGTTTGAACCATCCCGTTAATCGCTGGCAGGTCTCCGGAAGGCGGCGTCAGAAGGAGGCAGTCCTTGCCCATCCGTTCGGCAATGGTTGGGTCACTGGTGTGGCCAAATTGCCGGAGGATACGCGCGCGAAGGTCCGAAAACGCGACTTGATCTCCTGTATAGGCAAGCACCGGCGCGAGGTCATGATACGCCTCGTGGTTATCAGGAGCCAATTCTGTCGATTTGCTGAAAGATCGGATCGCCGCCGAGTATTCGCCGCGCCGGGCGTGAATCATGCCGAGCACGTTATACACCGAAATACTGGCGGGATGGGGCGGAGCTTCATTGACCAGTTTTTCGGCCTCGTCGTACTGTTCGCGGCTTAAAAGGAGTCCCGCTTGCGTAAGTTTCGCGCCGACGAGCGCGCCCCGTTCGGCCGCTTCTCGCATTTGCGCTTGCACCCTTTCGGCTTCCACAGCGCGCTGCCGGGCCTGCCGTTCGCGGACGAAAAGATAAAGCGACAACCCAAGGCCAATCACCAGCGCAGTCCCGATTCCACCGAGCGCGATAAAGACGGATTTGTTGCGGCGCGCCATTTTTTGTAGGCGATAGATCTTGCTCGGCGGACTCGCCAAAACCGGTTCGTTATCCAGGTGCCGGCCAATATCCATCGCAAGGGCGCTGGCCGTTTCATAACGGCGCGTTCGATCTTTCTCCAAGGCCTTCATCACGATCCAATCGAGATCGCCACGAAGAAGATGGACCAGCTTTGGAGCGTCTGTGCGCCGGGAATTCGCCGCCGTTGTGAGGTCAGCATTGAGCATGGTGTTCAGTCGCGTGGAAGGGCGTTCCGGTTCCTGCTCGCGAATCGTATGGCGCATCTTGTCGAGGCCGGAAGCGAGCAATTCCCTCGCGTCAAAAGGCGTCTTGCCTGTGAGCAATTCGTAAAGCAAAACACCCAACGCATAAATGTCGCAGCGGGTGTCGATGTCCAAGCCGCTCATCTCCGCTTGTTCCGGGCTCATGTAAGCGGGGGTCCCGATGAATTGCTCGAACGCGGTGAAAAGCGTCGCGTCCGTCAATCGTCCTTGCGTGGCTTTGGCAATCCCGAAGTCGATCACTTTTGGCACCGGCACGCCATCATGCAGGGTGACCAGGATATTCGAAGGTTTGATGTCCCGATGAATGATCCCCTTTTGATGGGCGTGCTGGATCGCCTGGCAAACCTGGATGAACAGCTTGAGCCGCTCACTCGTGGACAGTTTGTTCTGGTCACAATAATCGGTGATTTTGATCCCGCGCACCAGTTCCATGACGAAAAATGGGCGGCCCATTTCCGTCGCGCCGGCATCCAGCACCCGGGCGATGTTCGGATGGTCCATCATGGCGAGGGCTTGCCGTTCCGCTTCGAAACGGGCGATGACGCTCTTCGTGTCCATGCCGAGCTTGATCACCTTGAGCGCCACGCGCCGGCGAACCGGCTCCTCCTGCTCGGCCATGTAAACCGCGCCGCACCCGCCTTCGCCAATCTGTTGCAGCAGTTTGTAGCGTCCAATCTTGTCGCCGGCTTTTTCGGTAAGTGGCGCGACCTGCGCTGAAAGAACGGTTTTGTCCGGCGAGGGCAACGCTGGCTCTTCGAGGAAATCGCCCGAATTCTGATGCGCGCGCAGGAGGTTTTCCACCTCGAGGCGGAGTTGCGCGTCTTCTCCGCAAACGCGAGCGAGGTACGCCGTTCGTTGCGCGACCGTGAGGCCGAGGGCGGCATCAAAGATTGCTTCCTTGCGGCTCATCACGGTTTCACCCGCCACTGTTTTGCATTCAGATTTAATGGGCCGCAGCATATCACCCAGTCTCTTAATCCTAATCTTCCTCTTAATCCCTTCAGGTCGCTTCAATCCTATTTCGTCGGCGTCACCCTCTTCATCAGCTCCGGATTGTCCGGGAAGAGAACCAGCCCACGCTGCCAGGCTTTCTGCGCTTCATCGGCCCGGCCCGCCTTAGCATATTGCTCGCCCAACCATCGATACGATTGCGCGAATTCCAGCTGCGGCGCCTGGCCCTCCTGCTGCTGAATCAACGTCTGAAACTGGTCGATCACCACCTGGCCTTTGTTCATTTGCGCCGGCCAATAAGACATTCCCACCGCTTTTGTGAACCGCGCCTGCCAATTCGAAGGATCGAGCGCCAGGGCGTCATCGAAAGTCTTATCCGCTTTCATCCCGAGGATCGCCTGCTCGCGCACATCCTGAGTCATGCTGGCCCTTTTCAGATACGCCTGCCCAAGCGTCGTCGGCAGCGCCGCGTCTCGCGGCTGATCCGTCCAACGCTGCTCCAGCTCACGAATGACCTCGTCGAGCTGCCCCTTGTCTTTCAACTGGCTCCAGACCTTTTGCTTCTGCTCGAAAGTCGCTTGTGGTGAAAGAAGCATTTCAATCGCATCGCTCAAGGCCAGCGGAGCTTCGTTCCCTGGTGTCTCCGGGCCTGCGGCGGTCGCGGCCGCAACCGTTGCTCCAGCAAATTTCGGCCGAATCCCGGCTTGTTCCGACTGAACCGGCGCCGCCTTTACCCGCGAAAACGGTTCCACTTTTTCAACCGGTTGCGCCGCCGCCACGTCCGGTTCCGGCGCGACAACCGCCGAAACCAGCCGCTCCTTGAAATAAAACCCCATCCCGATCAAAACCGCCACTCCCAGCAGCACGAACACAGATCGTTTCATAAATGCCTCTCATTCTGCGGCCTCGCCACCTTTCTGCAAAGCGGCGCAATCTTCTTTCATTCATCAATGCGAGATTACCTAGTCAAAAGGATCATTGCGAAATTGAAAACTCAGGGTCACCCATTGGGCAAATCCAAAGGATTGACCCCGCGATCCGGGTTTCGAAATGATATTTCCGAGCAGATGGCTATTTTCAGCAAATCCTCGGCAGAGACAAACGGTTTGATCGCGTTAGCGGTTCGAGGTTATTTATTGGCGAAATGCCTAGGGCCGCATTTTTGCTTCTTTCACCCCACTAACTGATAAACACGGCTTATGGCTGGCGGCTGCCGCGGCAGCAACGGGAAACAGGACAGTACACCCAATACCTTAGCGCCGGTCTGCCCAGCCCTTGATGTTAAGAATGCCCCATGGTTTGGAACCATCCATTCGGTTTTGATCCCACGACGGCATCTCCGACGCGATGGCGAAATCCATAAAGAAACCGATCTGGTTTTCGGTCTGAAGGAATTGACGGCTTGAATGGGACTGACGGCTTTCTCGATTTTGCTGTGATATTTCTCGAGCCTTTGGCTATGCCCCTGGCTGTAACATTGCCAAAGCTGCCGTTCTGTGCGGTCAGACGAATTCGGGAACCCGCTCAATCCTTGTTGCTGGCCAACTGGCCCAGCTCGTTCTTTCAGGACATTAGTTTAGCTCTTTGTCCTTCCAATATTTCGTTCCGGCGACGGTGGCCTGGAGGGCCACGCCGGTATCGGTCATGGTATAGATCTCGAAGAGGTTTCCGCCCGTGTCCACCCCGCCATCCTTCGCCGCGGCGGCGCCTTTGTCACCGGTCTTCGCGGTCGCGTCGGCCTGGCCGCCAAACTGCCAGCCACTCTCAACGAATTGTTTCATCACGTCATTGTTTTTAAAGATGAATACGACGCTCAGGTCTTTGCCGCCGAGACCAACACCGCCCCCAAGCGAGCCCATGGCCATAAAAATCTCCTTGCCGCTCTTGTCGGTGACCACGCCGTAGCCTGAGCCGGAGCTGACGACAAACAGGTTCAAGTTTCGATTATTAAAAGTTCCGTAACCGGCGGCGCTTTGGATTTTGGCCTTTGCCTCTGGTTTTTCGGCGTAGAGCTTGGCGAGGATTTCCTCGCGTTGTTTACGGACCTCAGCGCGTTTTTTCTCGACATCATCGCCCTTGGGTCCAAAGAGGGCGGCGAGAGCTGGTAGGGCCAGTGCCATCAGTATGGAAGCGAGAACCAATGTCTTTTTCATAGGGGTGAGTCGTTGTGTTGTGTTAGTTGTTATCGATTTCTAATTTCAGAACTGCTCACTAACCGATTTAAATCCTATTATTTGGTGGTGACTGTCAGGGGCGCGGCCAGCTTGAATTCAACCAGGGATCCGGCGGCACTGCCTGCGCTCTCACCTTTCTTCAAGGTGGAGGCTCCGGCGCCAATGGCGGCACCCTTGGCCGCGCCATCACCACCGTCGGCAATCGCGCCAATCGCGGCGCCGGTGGCGGCGCCCTTCGCGGTTTTCCGGGTGCTGCTCGCAGCGATATCCTCGATGGGTTGTGTCGTGATTGGGACGAGCTGCCCGTTAATATTGACCTGAGTGAGCGCAAAGGTCACTTCGGCCTTGCCCCGCGCGCGTTTGGCCTTTTTCGCGTCCATCACTTCTCCGAAGACAGCGCTGCCCGTCTTGACCGCTGCCACTCCATTGGCGCTCAAGTCGCCCTGAAGCACACCGCTGAACTTGGTGCCGGGTTTGCTGCTCGAGCTGACCGCACTATCCAATTTCACCAGAAGGGGTGTCCCAGCGGGAATAGTGACCTGCTTTTCCTGGGCCCTGGTCGCGATCACCGTGCTGAGCAGCAACAGCAGGGAGAGAACGGCACTCATGAATTTCGTGCCGTAATTCTGTCCCAAACTCAGATTTCGGGCGGAGTGGTTAAAAGGGTATTTCATAAACTTGCGCCAGTTTGGAAGTTCACGATGTCTGCTGAACACTGGTAATTCTGACAGTAAACAAGATTTATGAGTGGGCGAATATTCGCGTGGATTAGAAAAACATATTCAGTAAATAAAACTGTCGATCAGGGAAAAGATATGAAAAACAAGGACCAAGGCATCATGATTACCGCACAGGGCGTAAGGGCGGACGTCAAGACGCGCCGACACCGCGTCGAGTTGGCCTCGTTGACCGCGCTGGGACTCACCGCGTTGGGATTGGCGGGGCTGGCCGGGTGTGCCAGCCCGGGGCAGGCCCAAACGCCGACGACGTCCGGGTTCCTGACACATTACTGCCACTTGGAAAAAGTGGACGACCTGACCTGGCGATATGTGAATTCCAAAAGCTTGTCGAACTACGAGAAGTTTCGGATTGGGGACGTGACAATGCTGGCGACCTATTTCGAAGGCACTCCGGTGTCAGAGGAAACGAAGCGCAAAATCGAGAATTATGTGCGGCAGGCGGTGACAAAAGCTCTCTCAGACCGGTATTCGATTGTCTCGGCACCTGGGAGTGACGTGGCGGATATCCGGGTGGCGATCACCGCCGCGTACAAAACAGAGAGCCAGCTCGGGTTAACTGTCGAAAGCGAAATACTCGACTCGTATGAGGCTTCAAGGCTGGCAGTCGGCGCCCAACCTGACCACGAACATCAACTCGCCGCAGTGACCAGGACTGAGCTAAGCCAACCGTATTTCAGTGACTACTGGAATGGTCCAGCCGCCAAGGAGTTGATCAATCAGTGGGCAATGCGATTGCGCAAGGCGATTGACGCGTCTCGCGGGGCTTAGGCCGCGAAGAGAGCCCGCGCACGCATAGAAAGCGAATCGGCCCCCATGCTGGCATCCGTTGGACGCGGTCTTAAAAGGTTCCTCCGTGTCCGGGGCGGCTTGTCAGCGTGGGGGCTTCGAATTAGATGCTTTCAATTCCACTCGCCTCACATCCCGGACCTTGAGGGGCCAGTTGCTCGCAGATGATTCGCTCGGCTCTGGTTTGGGCGGCTTCTTGATTTCACTGGTTTGATGCTCCCACTTCTTGGTCACCTGCCAGCGGCTGTTTCGTGGGGGTACGGACTACCTCTGTCCAGGACGCTTCGCGAATTTGTCCACGAACTCTTCCCGAACACCGAGAAGGATCAAAGTGGTTCCTATTTCACACTTGACCGAAATGGCCGCGCGCAAAACGATCCATCGCCCATGAGAATCGCCCATTTATTCGGCGGTCCATCGATCGGGCTCGCGGGAACCGCGCATCAGCTTGCACGCGCAGCCATATGCATGATCGCCCTATGAATGAGCGCCTCCGGACTCGATGGGTCGCCAATCGATTGTTCCTTCTTCTTTGTTTGGGACCGATAACCGCTGGTTTTTCCCAAAGTCCACCGCCCGTGAGCGCGCCGCCTGCGGCTTTTTTTGAACTGGTGCCGACGAACCATCGCGAGCGCGCCCGCGAATTTTACAACAAATACATGGATGTGAAAGGCATGCCGGTCGTGGCCGCCGCCGAAGTCGCCGACGAGGCGCTTCAGCGGACCTATTCGATCGTGATTCACCTGCTCGCGGGACGGCCAGACGTGCTGGAAGCCATGGTGAAAAACAAAATGTATCTCATTATTATCGGGAAAGACCAGGTCTATACCGACATGCCGGAGTACAGCGACCATCCGAATCCTGTTTATCAAAACGAACGCGTCCGCGGGACAGGAGGAAAGCCGACCAGTTTCGGCGAGGAGAATCTCTTGAGCCTTCCAAGGGATCGCTACGACGACGAGAGTATTGGGGTGCACGAGTTTTGTCACACGATTGATGCGGCCTTGCGCGGCATTGATCCCGATTGGGCGGCGCGGCGGAATGCGGTTTACCGCCACGCCATCGAAAATGGCCTTTGGAAGAATACCTATGCCGTATCCAACCCCGCCGAATTCTGGGCGGAGGTCTGCCAGTCGTATTTCGATTGCAATCGGGTGAACAATTGGAACCACGGCCCCATCGGCACGCGCGAGCAATTGAAGATTTACGATCCGGACGCGTACGAGTTAGTACGCTCGGCTTTCAACCTGCAACCGGAACAGGACTGGCGCTATTCCTTTGTTCAGAACCTGCCGAATGTGACGACTCCTCCCGCGAAGCTGGGATTCGATCCGTTTTATACAAAATTCACCTGGGCCCGCGAGTTGCCGGTGCTGGGCCGCCGCGCAAGTGACGCGAGCCTCCTGAAGGCCAATGACACAATTCGAAAGATGTTTGCCTACCGGCACGATATTCTCAAAGTACTCATTAACGAAGGCGTGAAATTGGTGGTTCTTGGGAAAGAGGAAAAAGTTTCTGACTTGCCCGAGTGCAAAAACAGCGGCGCGAAAATCGATCCGTTGGCCCGGTTTATGGAACACGATAGAAACGCCAAGCTGATCGTGGCCTCGGAAGAAAATGTCCTCGGCGACCCGAACCACGTGAGGGTCGGCGACAATGAAGTGATTCGTCTTTTCGCGAAGGCAGCTTACGAGATCACTGGCAAGCGTCCGGTGGATCCAAACTGGGAGAAACGAGGTCGTGAGGTGCAACAATACGAACTGCGCGTCACCCGTATGGATGAGCGCTTCGACGAAAAGCTCGGCGCGGCCTATGAAACTGCTCGTACCAGGAATCTCTGGCGCGGAACAGGCGCTCTGCGCGATCGCGCTGAGTACTGGTCTCGTGGGGTTTTGGCTTATTTTGATGCCGCTGGCCAATCCGCTGCACCCGAGGGTTCAGAGCATCCAATCATAACGCGGGAAGCATTGCGCGAGTACGATCCCGAACTTTTCCATTTGGTCGCCGAAACCATGGCCTACACCGGACATGTGGATTGGCGTTTCAGCCCGGTCGCTGCCCATCCCTGAGCTTCTACTTCCTGAAGCTGTACCGAAAGAATACACTCATCCCATGGCCTCCCCGCTCGGGATTGGACCTTGTTTCGAAGATGTCGCTATACTGCAGCGCCATAGACCATTGCGGTTCGCTGAACGTGTGCGATAAACCATGTTCGGCATTGATTCCCCATTTTCGGAGGGTCTGGAGAAGCGCCCAGTTTTCTGGGGTTTTTCCTTCCACCTTCTCCATTTGCGGCTCAACCAAGTTCAACGAAAACTCCCGCAGGGCGCTTTGATCAAGTGCCGAAAACTGGAAAATGTCTTCCGATCCTGCGTGGGAATCACGCTGAGAATCCGTCATATTCCCGGCGGGAGAAAACGAGAACTCCACTGGCGGGGGGCTGTGCCTAACCGCGTGACCGAGTTGGAATAAGCAGCCATCTCCCGAGTGGCTTCGGGCAAAAAGGACTTGAGCGTCGAAGCTTCCGATACAGGAGGCCAATACCAGGATTTTCGAGATTCGAAACAGCACGATAGGGACGGTTTTAAGCTGGGAAAGCACATTCCGGGCCAGCCTCACTTTCAAAGCGAATGTGCCGATGGCTGTGAGCATGTCACAACCGTTTGATGCGCGAGCGAAAATGCCAGTGGACGGCCCACTCCAAAAGGTGCGCTTTTTGCCCCGCGAGTGCAGGACCATAGATAGGTAAATCCCAGCAAACGTAACCCGTTCGACCTCCAAAGATTTGTCATGCACCCCGGTCATAGAGCGCCAAGCCCATTTTCCTTGAATTTCTCGCCTCTTCTGAAACACTCCGGCTCTGCTGGCTGCTTGATGAAGACCGTCCTGCTTATCGACGATGATGAGTCGTTTCGAGTGCTCCTCACGGAGTTACTCCGCTCGCGCGGCTGGAACGTGATTCAGGCGGATGACGGTGATACGGGCCTCAGGCTCGCTCTCGAAAACGAACCGGAGATCGTGGTTTGCGATCTGCTCATGCCGCGTTGCAACGGTTATCAGTTCTGCCGGGCCCTGAATGCCCGGCGCGCGTCCGTTCCGAAAACGAAAATCATTGTTAGTTCTGGCAGCGGCTACGCGGTGGATCGCATCAATGCCCTCGAGTCGGGCGCGGATGAGTTCGTCACCAAACCTGTTGATCCCGACGACCTGTTCGCGATTATGGAACGTCTGACCGGGAGTCGCTGTGCCGATCTCTCCAAACCGACGGCGGGCATTTCCGAAGACGGGACGACGCGCGTTCGGTTCTGGGGTGTGCGCGGGTCAATTCCAGCGCCCGGCCCTGATACGGTTTACTACGGGGGGAACACCTCCTGCGTCGAGGTCCGCGCGGACGGCGAACTGATCATCCTCGATGCCGGGACGGGAATTCGCGGTTTGGGCCAGGAACTCCAGCGCGAGTTCGATGGCCAGCCCATCCGGCTCACAATCCTGGTTTCACACACGCACTGGGACCACATCCAGGGTTTCCCGTTTTTTGCCCCGGCCTACGATCCCAAAAACCAGGTGCGCATCCTGGCTTTCGAGGGCCCTCGCAAAGGGCTGGAAGCGACGCTCGCGATTCAAATGGAGAGCCCTTATTTCCCGATCAGCATGCAGGAGATGCCAGGAAACATCTGCTTCGAGGAACTGAAGGCGCTCGATTTCGATCTCGGACGCGTTCAGGTGAAAGCCAATTTCATGAACCATCCCGGCGTCTGCGCGGGTTACCGCTTAAACACCAGCGCGGGCGCGGTCGTTTATTTTCCGGACAATGAGCTTTTTGGCCGGATGCACAACGACGAACCGCCCAAGACGCCCAAAGAAGCCGCCGCCTATGCAAGGAGGCAGGACGAAAAGCTGCAGGAATTTATCCAAGGCGCGGATGTCGTCATCTCCGATTCACAATACGATTCCAGTGAATACCCTGGCCACGTTGGCTGGGGCCATAGCTGCGTCGATGACGTGGTGGATATGGGGCTGGCTGCCGGCGTAAAACAGCTTTTCCTCTTTCACCACGATCCCGATCACGCCGACCGGCAAATTGCCCAAATGCTCGGCTCAGCGCGCAAACGCGTCAGCGAAAAAGGCGGAACGATGCGGGTCGAGGCCGCGCGTGAAGGAATGGAGATTATACTGAAAAGAGCGTCTGCCTCCGTTGCTGCAACCTAAAACCCGTTTTGCACTTTATTACCGCCTTTTTTATTTCCAGAGCGGTGCCCACAGGCAATGCGATAGGATTTTTGATCGCCTGAGCGCAATTTCCACGTAACGGCTTAGCCATTGGGGTGGAGCGAGGCTCCGGCGAGATTTCTTGCAGTATGGCTCGATGGTGAAGGGCTCGGCAGAGCCTCCCACCACCAACTGACCGAAACTGAGCGGTCACCAATTCCACATCAAATCCAATTGCGTGGCTGCGGTGGTCCTATTACAAAATGCGATGTGCAGATTTCGTTCCTTTTGGGACCGGCAGGCAGCGGCAAGACGTTTCGATGTCTCGATGAGATTCGACGCGAGCTTTTGCGCGATCCGGAAGGAACGCCTCTGATTTTCCTCGCGCCCAAGCAGGCGACTTATCAGCTTGAACGGCAGCTCCTGAGTCATGGCGATCTCAAGGGCTATTCGCGCCTGAGGATTCTTTCGTTCGAACGGCTGGCTCGCTTTGTTTTCCAAGAACTTCGGAGTCCGATTCCGGAATTTCTTTCGGAGCAGGGGAGAACGATGGTCTTGCGCGCTCTCTTGAATCAACTCGAAGCCCAGCTCACGATCTTTCGGGGCGCCGGGCGTCGACTCGGTTTTGCCGAGGAGATAAGCGCGCAGATTCGCGAGTTCACGAATCACGGACTTTCCCCGGGCGCGGTTCGCGAGATGGCGGCGAAGGTGGCAAACAGGCATGGTTTGCCTGAGAAGCTCCATGATTTCGCGCTTCTCTTTGAAAAATATCAGGAGTGGCTCGTTGCGCGCAGGCTGCAGGATTCGGACGCATTGCTTTCCATCGCCAGCGAACATCTGGACAACGCCTCAGAGGACGCGCTTCGGGTTGAGGGTGTGTGGTTCGATGGCTTCGCGCAACTCACGCCGATCGAGCGACGGTTGCTCACGGCGCTGCTTCGCTTCGCCCGAAAATCCACGCTCGCGTTTTGTCTCGAGCCGGACAAAAGCGCCCGCTCGCCGCTTTCGCCGTGGTACTTGGTCAGCGAAACTCTTGGCCGCTGCAAATCGGAGATTGAGGGGCGTTACGGAAAAGCAGCGGTGTGCGATTTTCAGCGGCTAGAACCGGCCCCTGCGGAAACGCGTTTTGCTCATAGCCCCGCGCTGCGTCATCTCGAACGCCAATGGGGAAGCAGCGGACCTGCGTCTGAACCTGTGGCCTCGAATGGCGCTGTTCGCGTTATTGAATGCGGTGATCCTGAGGCCGAGGCGGTCTGTTGTGCTCGGGAGATTTTGCGGTTCGTACGTGGCGGCGGACGATTTCGTGAAGCGGCGGTTTTGGTTCGCGACTTTCAAAATGATTATCCCCACGTTCTTCGCCGGGTTTTTCGGCGGTATGAAATTCCATTTTTTCTCGATCAGCGCGAGAGTGTGACCCATCACCCGCTCGCCGAATTGACGCGCGGCGCTCTGCGCACGATCGCCTTTGATTTTCGGCAACGCGACTGGTTTCCCGTCCTCAAATGCGGACTGGTTCACCTTCGCGCGGATCAATTGGATGAACTGGAAAACGAAGCCCTGGCGCGCGGTTGGGAAGGCTCGGCCTGGCGGACGGGATTCAAGATTCAAAAGAATCCGAATTTCGCCGCAATGTTGAACAGCTATCGCGAACGCCTGGTGCAGCCCTCTCTTTCTCTGGCGGAATTGCTCGGCAGCCGCCCTCCGGGAAGCCGGCTGGCGGAAGGTTTGCGCGCGCTGTGGAAAGATCTCGCCGTCCAGGAACAGCTCGAGAATTGGGCAGAGCAAAGTCCCGAAGACACGGTTCACGCGACCGTTTGGGACCAAATGAACGCTTGGCTGGATGATGTTCAACTGGCTTTTGGCGACCAGGAACTTTCACTTGCTCAGTGGCTCCCAATCCTCGATGCCGGTTTGGCCGGGTTGACGGTCGGCATCATCCCGCCAGTGCTTGACGAGGTGCTGATCGGAGCGGTGGATCGCTCCCGAAATCCCGACCTGAAGCTGCTCTGCATCGCCGGCTTCAACGAGCAGATTTTTCCCGCTCTGCCGAAACGGGAACGCCTTCTGACCGAAGACGACCGCCTTCTGCTCAGCGCAATTGGTTCCAATCTCGCGCGAATTCCTGCGATCCAGCTCGCGGAAGAGCAATTTTACGGCTATATCGCCTGCACCCGAGCCCGCGAAGAATTGGTCATCAGCTATTCGCGAACCGCCCTGGACGGCGCGGAACTGAATCCTTCGCGCTTCATTTCTCACTTGCAGCGGATCTTTCCAGGTCTCGCGACTGAGCAATGGTCTTATCCCGGCAAAATTGAAGAAATCCTTCATCGCACCGAACTGCCTTTCCTCGGGCCGGGTGGCTCGAGCGGGGGTTTGCCTGCGGGGAATGCGGGCGAGCATTTGCAGCCCGAAATCGCCGAACGGCTCTACGGACCGGAAATCGCCATTTCCGTCAGTTCACTCGAACGCTTCGCGTCGTGCCCCTTCCGTTTCTTTGTCGAGCAAGGCCTGAAAATCCGGGAGCGCGAGGAATTCCTCCTCGATGTCCGGGAGAAAGGAAGTTTTCAGCACGCCGTGCTCGCGAAGTTTCACGAGGAGGTCACCGCGGAAGGCCGCAAATGGCGGCAACTCTCGCCTCTGGAAGCTCGCGAGAAGATTGGCGGGATCGCCGATCGAGAGATGGAAGCGTTTCACGACGGACTGCTCATCGCGAGTGGGCAAAATCTATTCACTGCGCAAAATTACAAATCCGCCTTGCAGGATTTCATCGAGGTCGTGATTGATTGGTTTAACACCAATCACTTCGATCCCGAACAGGTCGAGTTCGGCTTCGGGCCCGACACGCCGATTCCCGGCTGGCGTATCCCGCTGGAACATGGACACGCTCTCATGGTGCGCGGGCGAGTGGATCGCATCGATCTGCGTCGCAGTGAAGACGGCGACACTTTGTGCGTGATCATGGATTACAAATCGGGCGCGCAAAAGCCGGACCGGACGTTGCTTCACCACGGCATTCAACAACAGTTGCCCGCCTACCTCCTCGCGATGGCGCGTGTTCCCGAAATCGCCACGCTCTTCAAGGTCAATCAACTTGTGGCCGCCGGTTGTTTTCTTCTGCCGCTGACGGCGCGGTATGAATCCGCAAAGAACCGGACCGAAGTGCTCGGGGACGCCGTTCGAACCCGCAAAACGGCCTACACGCATAATGGTCTTTTCGATGTGGCCCATTTGGGCTTGCTCGATGCCGATGCGGCCGACGGAGGAAGCGGTCAATTCACTTACGGGCTCACCGCGAATGGCGTGCCGCGTGGCAATTCTTTTAACGCGCTGCCGAGCGGCCAGTTCACTTCGATTCTGACGCGGAGCGAAGCCCTCATTCGCGAGTTTGGTGAAAAAATTTATGCGGGCGAGATTTCGGTCCGGCCGTATAAAAAGGGTCAAAGCGTCGCGTGTGACATCTGCTCGCTGCAGGCGGTCTGCCGATTCGATCCCTGGACGCAAGAGTACAACGTCCTTGTCGCGCCCGATGCGAAGGCGGGCGAGAAAACGAAAAAGGCGCGGCGTAAATGAGTTTCACCGAAAACCAACTCCGGGCCATCGAAGCGAAAGGCAATACGCTCGTGATTGCCGCCGCCGGCGCGGGGAAAACCGGCACGCTGGTTGAGCGTTGCATTCGTCTCCTCGTCCGTCCTGAAAATCCTGTGCCTGTTCGCGATATTCTCGTTGTCACATTTACCGAGGCGGCCGCGGCCGAGGTCCGCGAACGCATTCGCCAGCGGCTCGAGAAAGAAGTCGAACGTCAGCCGGCCAACGAATGGTTCCAGGAGCAACTCGCCAGTCTCGACTCGGCTTACATCAGCACTCTCCACAGTTTTTGTTTCGAGATCATCCGGAAGCACCTTCTCGAACTGCAGCTCGATCCGAGCGTCTCCGTCATGGAGCCGGACCAGAGCCGGATTCTGTTTCTAAATACGCTCGACCTCCTCATGCAGGAGCACTACGCCGGGCAACATCCGTTTTCCGGAGAACTCAAAGAAATTATCCGAACGCATTTCGGCGGTTGGGAGCAGCGGGTACGCGATTTCGTTGAGCAAATCCATGCGTTCACCCAAACTCGTCCCGACCCGTCCGGCTGGTTCGATGGTGAACTCTCCCGAT
>DASYTB010000200.1:0-1679 GCA_036002705.1 Verrucomicrobiia bacterium | reverse complement strand
GAAAAAACCTCCAACTCACGGTCGCTCAAAATCGCTCAAAACTGATGCGCCGTTAATGCTATCCAAGTCACGTGGGGAGTGGGGGGGCTGGATCAGGTCCGGAGGCCGGTATTTCTTTCCTGCGAGCACTTCGTGCACGGGTGGAGCAACTCGGTACCGTGATCCTGTTTAATAAGGTAAACGAGTGAAGGCTCTGTTGATGCCGCAAGGACGAATCCCTTCGAGGCGGGAGAACCGGTTCGTGCCTGAATGCCGGGCAGCCATTCCGGCGGTCGCGAGTGGCGGCCGGATGAGGTGCGGCGTGGTCGCGAAAACCGCGGCATTCCTGGACCGACCATCATTATTTCAGGGAAAATCGAAGCGCCACCACGCCCGCGACGGCAATCAAACCGCCGGCCAGCGATCGCCGGCTGGGTTTCTCGTTTTCAAACCGTTGGGCAAACGGAATAATCATGAGCGGGGTCAACGCCACAATCGGCAGGACGATGCCCGTCGGCGCTTTCGAAAGAGCGAACTGGAAACAGCTTACCCCCAAAACCGGGCCTGCCAGTCCGTTGACTAAAACCCAGTTCCGAACCGGACGCACCCGCTCCGCCAAACTGCTCGTCTTTTTCGCATCGGCCAAGCGCCACCGGTAGGCGACATACCCAAGCGTCGCGAACGCCACCCCGCCCCAAATGCGCTGGTACGCGGCGGTGATTCCATCGATGTTTTCGCCGGCGGCTTCGGCGACGAAGTACGCTTTGCGGCTGACGACCGAGCCGAAACCTTGACCAAGAGCGGCGATGAGACCGAAAGCAACTCCCGCGATCAGCGCCTTCCGCGCGATATGAAGATGCTCGCCCGGCGCGAGCGCCAGCGCCACCCCGACCAGAATCAGCAGGCTGCAACAAACTTGAAAGAGAGTCAGCGCCGTTCCCAGCCAGAGCCATTCCACCAGGGCGGCAATCGGCGCGGCGAGGCAATGCACCAGGATCATGCAGAGACGGGATCCAATCAGCGGATACGCCTGAAAAAGGGAGAGGTCACCAATTCCAAAGCCAATCAACCCGCTCAGCAGAAAGAACGGCAGAGCGTGGCCGCCCAATCCACCTCCGAGCAGATGCGCGTAAAGGCCCAGAAACGTGGTCGCGAGGAGGATGCGCAGGAAATTAGCTTCCGTTCCGCCCAAAGCGCGGCTGACGCGGCTTCCGGAAACCGCCGAAATCGAAAAGAAAAACGTAGTCAGCAGCGCGGCCGCCGCGCCGCTTTGTAAATCAGAACCAGCCACGGTCTGCGCTATTGCGCCCGTCCCGTCGATACCCCCAGGGCGCGATTGAGCGGCCCTTGCATCGACTGCGCCCAGATCTCGTAACCCTTTTGCGTCAGATGCAGGTAGTCCGGCATGATATCGTACGGAATTTCGCCCTGGTCATTCAGGAATTTGTAGCCGAAATCCACCCAAAGCACATTCTGTCCATCCGCCAGCTTGCGAATGATCTGATTCACCTGAAGAACCTTTCCCCGCTGCGGATTCGGATTCTCGCCGCGGGGAAAAATCGCCACGAGCAGCACCTTTGTGTCCGGCAGCTTTTCGCGAAGCTTATGCACGATGGCTCGAACGCCATCCGCGATTTGCTCCACCGTGTTATCCTCGCCGTTCGAATTGTTCGTTCCGATCATCACCACTGCCGCCTTCG
>DASYTB010000199.1:0-7907 GCA_036002705.1 Verrucomicrobiia bacterium | reverse complement strand
GATTAAATGGCTGAGACCGCGCATCTCAGAAGTGAATCGAAATGAAACGCGGCGGTGCATTCGCCAGACGATTCGCGCGGAACGAGTGGCAGCCTCTGGCTCTCAAGAGAGATAGCGGTTGAACTTCCGTTTGCTCCCTCCCCGTTGCTGTAGCATCCTCTTCGCGGATGTTCCCGGAAAAGGCTGAGAGCTTTGGACGCGAACTGGTGGCGGACTCGCTGGCCAGAGCGTTTGTGCTTTCCTTGCTGCTGCATTTTCTGGCGATCGCGAGTATCGAATTTGGGCGCGGGATCGGCCTTTGGCAGGTCTCATTGCTTCCCAAGTCGCTCCGGCCCACCCTCATTGAAGAAATCCAGAAAACGGCAAAACAGCGCGAAGAAATGCGCCAGGCCCAGGCGCAACAGCAACCGGAAGCGGAATTGGTCTTCATAGATGTCGATCCCGCGCAAAGCGCCCCCGAGCCTCCGAAGGACGCCAAGTATTACTCCGACAAGAACATGGCGGCCGCCAACGCGGATACTGGGAACAAAAACGTGCCGAAACTGAGTGGGAAGCAAGAATTGGTGCCGAAAGTAAAAGACACACCGCGTCCTGACCCGAAGGCCGTGCAGCCCGAGCCTGCGCCCGCGCCGAAACAGGAGCCGCAAGCCCCCCCACAGCAACAACCTTCTCCCGCCCCGCCGCCGCGAAAATTCCAGGACCAGCTTCATCCCGCGCCCGTCGAAAAACCGCCCGCCGAAAAACAAGGTGAAACGTTGATGGCCCGAGCGGAAGTTCGGCCGGAACCGCAGCTTCAATCGAATCCCAGCCCGCCCGCGCCGCCGCTCCGGCACGCGCGGACGCTCGCCGAGGCGAAAGCGAACAAGGGAATTATTGAGGGGAAGCAGATGAAGCAGGAAGGCGGCGTTTCGCGATACGCCATCGACCCGGGGATGGACGTCAAGGCGACGCCCTTCGGCGCGTACGATGCCGCGTTTATTATGGCGGTGCAGGCTCGCTGGTTTAGTCTGCTCGACGAACGCAATTATGTCGGAAATGATGTCGGGAAAGTGGTGGTTGAATTTCGGCTGCATCAGGATGGCCGCATCTCGCATGTGCATGTGATTGATTCCCAGGTTTCGGAAATCTTTTCCTGGTTCTGTCAGCGCGCCATCCTTGATCCCGCGCCGTACAGGCCGTTTCCGAGCGACCTGCGGCGCATGCTCGATGGCGATTATCGCGAAATCCGATTCACTTTTTACTACAATCAATAACCAATATGCTGGAGTTTTTGAAAGCGGGCGGGCCCGTCATGTTTTTGCTCGCGCTCACATCGATCGTGGGGCTGACCTTTATTATCGAGCGAGGCTTCGGCTTGCGTTGGAGAAGAGTCATTCCGGCCGATGTGGAGCACGCGGTCGAACACTGCCATTCTGCTAAAGACGCGCCGCTGGTGATCAGCGCGTGCAAGATGAATCCCGCTCCGATCAGCCGCCTGCTCTTATTAGGCAACGAACATCTCGAATGGCCCAAGACCGAAAATATCGACTCGATCGAAACCGCCGCGCGGCACGAAGTGATCCAGTTGGAGCGCGGAATTGTCGTGCTTGAAATCATCATCGGCATCGCGCCGCTGATGGGGTTGGTCGGAACGCTCCACGGGCTTATTACACTTTTTGCCAGCCTGGGAGCGGTGGGGATCAGCGACAACGCGGCTCTGGCCAAGGGAATTTCGATTGCCCTGAATACCACCTTAATGGGGTTGATTGTCGCGATTCCTTCCTTGATCGCCTGGAGCTACTATAACAAAAAAGTGGAAACACTGGCGGTCGAAATGGAGGCGCTCTGCGAGCGCTTCCTGAGGAGCCAATATCGCGAGAGCAAGGTAGCAGCCTGATATGCAATTCATGGCGCGCAAACACCGGCAGGCGCCGGCGGTCATCATCATTTCGTTGATCGATATCCTGATCGTGCTGCTGATTTTCATGATGATCACCACGACCTTTCGACAGGTGCCGGCATTGAAAATCAATTTACCGCAATCGACGGCCAAACCGAAGGAAGGCTCGGCCAAAAAACCTCTGATGATCGTCACGATCCGGGCGCAGGCGCCGCACCTTTATTTGAATACGCGGCCGATTGTTCTGCCTAAGCTTCAGGAGGAATTAAGCGCTGCCGTCGCCAGCGAAGGGACAAACGCCATCGTGGCCATCAACATGGATACGAACGCGCCGGTCCAGGAATTGTTTGATGTCATGAGCGCGGCGACGGCCGCCAAAATCAAAACCCAGCTCCAGGTCTTCACGAAACAAAAAGGCGAATGAGCTTCTACGAGAGTCGATGTCCGGGACTTACGTCTGCTGCGGTCGAATGCGTGCGACCGAGGAGCCTCCCCGCA
The DNA here is from genome assembly GCA_036002705.1 of Verrucomicrobiia bacterium. Taxonomy (GTDB): domain Bacteria; phylum Verrucomicrobiota; class Verrucomicrobiia; order Limisphaerales; family SXQI01; genus DASVNK01. Next base: position 5,530 of record DASYTB010000199.1, on the reverse strand, counting down.
TACGTCCATAAACGGAGCCCGACCAACGTCCGAGGCTGCCGAAGAGCCCGGTCTCTTCCGGCAGGTAACGGCGAAAGGCATAGGTCCGAACCATCCCGGGCAAGCGCGCACGAATTCGCCGGAGCCAAAAGAAATTATTTATTATCCCCAAGCCAAACCAGATTGGCACCAGCGCATCGCGACTTACATGAATTACCGCGCCGAGAAACGCGCTGGCAGTCCAGAGAGCGACCGCCCCGGCGAAGAAGATCAAACCCGGCAAAAAGAGGAGCCGCCCGAGGGCCGCGCCCACGGCATGCTTCGGCTCCCGTGAGAGCACGGCACCCCACATCGCGAGCCAGATAGCGGTGTAAAGATCAAAAAGGTAGAGCAGCACATAAGCAAGCGGGCCCGCCCGCATGTTCGCGAAGGCGGGATCCCACGGAGCGCGGAATAGAATGAACAACGTGAATAATTGGAGGAGCAGGGCCAGCGCGACAGGCGGCCAGAAATATCGAGCGGTGGCCCGGAATTGCCCGCGAATGATCTGATCGGCGGTGAGTGGCGTGGAGATTAACATTTCAAGCGCACCCTGCTCCTGTTCGGCGATGAGTTGAGTGGCGCCGGCGGAGCAGAGCATCACTTTGTGCACGACGCCGAGCGTAATGACGAAGACGAGCAGCGTCCCAGTCGCCGAAGAACTCACCCAAAAGATCGCAAGGGCGACCGCAACCATTCCGAAGGTGGCGATCGAAGCGCCGAGGAATCGGAGGCGATCTCGCGAGGCCAGCCACAAAAATGGATTTCGCTCCAGCAACCGGGCCCGAAGGGCCGCGCGGACGGCGTCATTGCCATACGAAATCCGCCTCCACCATTCTTTCAAGTTGAACCCCGTCTGCACGCCGGCGGGAGCATCCTGCCAGCGCCGGGGCAGTTGCCATGCGGCGAGACCGAGAAACATCCAACCCAGTAGATTAGTACAGAGAAAATTCCACCACGGGCTTTGATAACCGGCGGGAAGGCCGAAAAACATTTTTGAATAAAAAGTCCCATTGAGGGCGAAGAGACGTAACGCTTCCGAAATCCACCCGGGCGCTTTCAGGCGCGCGCAAAGTTGCGCGGCGACTGGCACGCCCCACCAAAATGCCAGGACCGTCCAGACCGCTTGCGAAGAGGCTCTCTTACGGTCCGTTCTGCAACAGGAGGCATAGATGCCGATGCAAGCGGTAACAAAGAGCGTATTCAACAGGGCGACGGCCACCAGCAGAATATCGCGAAAAAGAACACCGCCCGCGATCATGATCAGGCTCACGAGAGGAAAACCGATAAAAACCGCGTAGAACCCCGCCAGGCCGTGGGCGACTAATTTACCCGCCACGATCTGAAACGGGCCCAGTCCCGTCAGGAAGAGCAGACCGAGCGTTCCCTCCCGCTTCTCGCGCGCGATGGAATCGGATGTAAGTTGCGCGCCGAGGAAGACGCAAATGTTCGAAAGGGCCATCCCGATTCCACCGACCAGTGGAAAGGTCGCCGCGACACCGAGGCGTTCGTAAAAAAAGGCAAAGCCACCGCCAATAACTACGAGAACGGCGCTGCTGACAATCCGGTAGCGGTAAGTCCGGGGCGCTTTCGCCAGCACCAGCATCTCGCGTCTCGCGATCGGCATCGTGAACACGGGGGAACAATGCCAGCGTGGTTCCTCCGGGCAAGGCCGTTCAGAGCCTCAAAAATTGACACCGATCGTCGATCGGATTTGGAGATCGTTGCGATCAACGCCCGCAGCCGGTTGGGTATCGTAAAGATCAACCACGTTCAGATTGAGCGAGAGGTGGTTCGAAACCGGATATCGCAAGGTGCTTTCCATCCGCAATCGGTACTCCCCTAACTGTCCAAGATTCGGGAAAGCCTCAAACTTCGCGTCGGCGGTCAGTTTATCCCAAACGCGCCAGGCAAAAATTTCGGCAACGCGGATCGAGTAAGAGGTTTCGGTGGAGTTGTCGGACCGGTATTGCTGCTCAAAGTTGAAGCCGATCTCCGTCTTCCAGACAAAGTTCGTCAGCTTCAGGACTTCGTACCCCACACCGGGGCCGAGGTCGTATTGAAGGTCAATCCTGCGTATTTCATCATAGCCACCACCCAGGAGGTTGAAAAGGTAAGTCTTGGGCGTGAGCTCATATTCAGTTTTCTCGCTGCCGGTCAGACTATTCTCGGAAAGCGTTCCCGCGCTGTGGCCGTACTTAAAACTTCCATCGAAAATATGACGGAAGGGCGGTTTGGCATAGGTGGACTTTTCAATGACGAGGTACTCCTGGGATTCTATTTCCGCGAAGCGCAGGTTTAAACCAAACTGAAGATCATGCTTCCAGAAGTGGGGAGTGGACGCGATGGGTGTGGCTTCGGGATTCGCCGGTTTCATTGGGGGAGCCGGCGGTTTAACCGGGACTGCATTAGTCGCGGCGGTGGCGGTGGTTTGGTTTGTAGAGGCGCTCTCGGGAATGACCTCGCGTTTGACGATCTCGGCCAGGGGAATTTTCACGCTGCCGAAAACCGGGTTGGAAACGATCACCTCATTGGTGCTCTCGGAAAGAAGTTTGCCCGAAACACGGTCCCCGTTCCTTAGGTGAAAGACCAGCGTCTCGGCCCAACTGGGAAGCAGAGCCAAAATGAGCAGCATCGCGAAAAGCATCGCGGCGGATAGGCCAAATAGAGTTCCATTACTTTTTCTTTTTCGACTTCTCTGCATTCGCTGGCTTTTCCGCCGGGGCGGCTGCGTCAAGCAGGTCCCCTGGCGGACTGGACTTCTCACTCAAGAGATCTGGCGGGGGAAGATCTGTCCCGCTAATTCTCCGACTGCCGCCTTTGACTTCGATTCGCCCTTCCGCATTCACCGTCATCCCCGGCCGGCTGTCGTCCACAATGTCCCAGGTTTGCCGCGTCAGGATCAGACCGTCCGGAGTCACGACATGGTAGAGGAAATCGCGGGCGCCGACCTGATAAAGGATGTGCAGGTTACTCCAGCGGTCCACTTGCGGTTCGGGATGGCTGAATCCGACGAGCGGCCCCAGGGGAATCAGGGCAAATGTTTCGGCCTCGGAAGGGTCCGTTACGCGCGCGAAAAGCGTGAGCTCCTTCGGGCTCGAAGCATCGGGGTTGCGATTCGCGCGGTTGGCTTGAACCAAAAGATATTTGCGGACTTCTGGCGGTTGGCCCGGCTTTTCCGGCGGAATTCCGAAATTGCTTTCCCAAAGCTTCACGCCGGGCGAGATGGTGAAATGCCGGGGCGAGGGGTTGCCAAAGGTTTGGTTCCATTCGGGCACTCGCACCGTGGCCATTACCCGGTAACGGCCAAAACGCGTGAGTTCGAAAGGCACCGCCAGATTGACCAATTTCTTCGCGCGGCTCGAGGAAGGCAGGCTGAACTCGCCGACCACATCGACGGCCTTTATTTGACGCACGATGCTGCCGTCTTCCGCTTCGACCGTAAAGCTCAGCCAGTCGCGAGTTTTGCCCATCTTCAAGGTCTGGCCGCTGCTATTGTAAATTCGCACGACGGCGTTAAGAGGCTCCTGCGGCAGATAAGTTTCCTGCTCAAAGGCGAGTTCCACCCGTATTTGCGCGAAAACTCCCGGGGAGAGGAGAGCGCAAATTAACGCCAATGAATAGCGATTCATCATGGTGGCCACTTTAGGGCAGCGCGATCACGAGGCAAGCGGTAAACCATGTCGCGAGTTCTCGCCGTCCTATGATTTCCGGCCTTACTGAAAGGCTCATCCTGAATATGACCGAAATGAGCTGATCGATGCTCATTCTTTTTTCCTCAAAGCCAAATTGGCTATCGTTCGGGCGAGTTTGGGAAAGCGGTCCAAACTTGATTCGAAGTGGTTAAAAACTTAGTTTCGCGGGGTAAGAGTCTTCAAGTCACGTCCAAAGCTGTCGATCCAGCGACCGGAATTGAAGTGCCTCGCCGACGTGGTCAGAACTGATTCGTTCGTTTCCCGCAAGATCGGCAATTGTCCGCGCCACTTTCAGAATTCGGTCGTAAGCCCGGGCGCTGAGCTGCATTTCGTGCATGGCCACTTTGAGCATTTCCAGGGTTTCATCCGAAATCGCGCAAAACTCTTTCAATTCGCGGCTGCCCATTCGGGCATTGCAGCTTACGCGCCGTCCCTCGAAACGGCGATGCTGCACATTGCGACCGGCGATGACGCGTTCGCGAATTTGCGCCGAGTGTTCGCCGCTGGCCTTGGCGGTTATATCCTGGAATTTCACTTGCGGAACTTCGATGTGAATATCAATGCGGTCGAGCAGCGGCCCTGAAATCCGCCCGAGATAAGTTTGAATTTCACGCGGCGTGCTGCGGCTCTCGAAGGGCATTTTTCCATCTGGGGTGGGATTCATCGCGGCAATGAGCATGAATTGAGAAGGGAACGTCATCGTGCCCGCGGCCCGCGAAATTGTCACTCGACCCTCTTCGAGCGGTTGGCGGAGCGTCTCCAGAACATGCCGTTTGAACTCAGGCAATTCGTCGAGGAAAAGCACTCCATTATGCGCGATGGAGATTTCACCCGGCGTCGGATTGATGTTCCCACCCAAAAGCCCCGCGTCTGAGACGGTGTGATGCGGCGTACGGAAAGGCCGGCGCGTGACCAGAGCCTGACCCGGTTCCAGCAGCCCGACAATGCTGTGGACCTTGGTCGTCTCGAGCGCTTCCTCGAGTGTGAGCGGCGGAAGAATTCCCGGCATCCGCTTCGCGAGCATCGATTTTCCCGTGCCGGGCGGCCCGATCAGCAGGACGTTATGACCGCCGGTGGCCGCGATCTCCAACGCGCGCTTGACCGATTCCTGGCCTTTGACTTCCGCGAAATCCAGCTCGTCCGGCAGCGGTTGATCGAAGATCCCCGCCAGATCGACCTTCGCGGGAGATAATTTGATTTCTCCTTCGAAAAAAGCGATCGCTTCGCGCAAGTTCCGGATCGGGAGCACTTGCAGACCCTGGACAACCGCCGCTTCCGCCGCATTTTCCGCCGGGACAAGCACGCCCGCCATCCGGTCTTTTCGCGCGCGCAGGGCAATCGGCAACACCCCCTTCACCGGGCGAACCGCGCCGTTGAGGGCCAATTCACCGACGGTGACAAAGTTTTCCAGTTGGTCCGAAGCGAACTGCTCGCTCGCGGCGAGCATCCCCAGGGCGATGGGCAGATCAAAGCTCGGTCCTTCCTTCCGCAGATCCGCCGGAGCGAGATTGATCGTCGTTTTCCCGAGCGGCGTCTTAAACCCCGAATTGGCCAGCGCGGTCGTGACCCGATCGCGGGATTCCTTTACCGCCGCGTCCGGCAGGCCCACAATGACGATAAAAGAATCGTTAAATCCGGAATCGACCTCCACTTCGACCGGACATGCATCAATCCCATTGACCGCCGCTGAACATACCTTCGCGAGCATTCGCGAGAATTTTTGCCGAGTGGCGGGACGAATTGCAAGAATTCGAAAAGCCTTCAGATAATTGGCATTTCGTAAGAAACCGGCGAGATATCACGAGGGCCCACTGTTC
>DASYTB010000198.1:0-4325 GCA_036002705.1 Verrucomicrobiia bacterium | reverse complement strand
CAGTTATTGCTCAAACCGACCGCCGAGGAGAACGACATCTCCAGGGTATAAAGAGGACTGGGCAGCAGCAGAAGCAGCGAGAGGGTGGGCCGCAGCCAGATTCGTTGCACCACGTCGAGAGCAACCGCCGGAAGCGCCAGCGTCAGAATAATCATCCCGGCGGTGACAGTGGTGCGAGTGGCGCTTTGCCGGCGCAGCAGAGAGGAAACCGGCAGACCCGAGCAAAGAGCGAAAAAGAGCGAGTTGAGCAAGGCCACTGGGATGCGGACGAGTTCCACCGCGGAGACGCCGCCTAAAAGAATCGGCAGAGCCAGGATCGGGACGATGCCGAGGAGCATGACCAAAACGGAAGTCGAGTGGGCCAGCAGCTTTCCCAGCACGACATCCCGCGCCTTTAAATGAGTGAGAAAGAGGAGTCCGAGAGTATCCTGCCGCTTTTCGGAGCTCAAACAATCCGCCGTGCGGTTCACCCCGGCAAAAAGGCAGATGGCCAGGGCGGCGTAGCCCGCGAACCTGAGGACGAAAACTCCCGCCCCTGTCGCGCCTCCAAGTTCCTTGGCGAGCCAAACCAAATAGATCGCGACCGCCAGGGCCGCGGCTCCGGCCACAAAACGCGCAAGATACGTCCGCGGGCTCCGCGCCGCGAGGCGCAACTCGCGATCCATAACGGGCAGCAATGTCATGCCAACATGATTATCGGACAATGTGGAACCAGGGGTGTTCTGAGGAAAGTTCGATTTCTGACCTAAACGCTCGGAGTTGGCGCCCCGTCCAATCTTGTGTGCACTCGATGCATGACTCGAACTCCATAGACCCTCGGAACAAGGGCATGGCGCGACCGTTGGGCTCCGCCGCGGTTGTGGCGTTTGGTGCTCACTTATCCGCCTTCTGCAGAGGTGAAGCATCTCCGGGGATTCCGCCCAGCGCCCACTTGACCATCTCCAACCACATTTTTTGAAAATCGGGACGGTCCCAGACGGCTTGAACGTGACCGAGGCCGTTGTAGAGGACGCGGCCTTTGCCGTAAGTCTTGGCCCAGATCACCGGAAAGTCAGCGTCTGTGTGCTTCACTCCTTTGCGGGAGAGATCAAGCTTGACGGGGTCCAAGCTGAGGAGCACGCGGGCGTTTTGGCGCGAGAAATCTTTGATCTGATAAATCTCGTCGAACAGCAGGAAACTCGCCGGAAAGTTCTTCATTCCAGGGAAGGCCGAATCTTCCACCACGAGTGGAGCGTTGAACTGGCCCCAAGGATGCCCGTCGAAATAGCCGCCGAGCATCCGGCCATACTCGGGCCAGTAGGTGAAGGTGATCGCGGCGCTGTGAATGCCGACGAACCCTTTGCCGTCGTCGCGCACAAAGGAGAGCAGGTCCGCCTTCTGTGAATCATCCATGTCAAGGTCGCCGTCCGTGAAAAAGATGATCGCGTCGAAGGCGTCGAGGTTTTTTGCCTCCCATTTGAGCGGCTTCTTCGTGATGGCGGTACAATCGGTGCGCAGCGTTGTGTTCCAAAGTCCCGAGCTGCGCCCGAGATTGTAGAAGGTCGCCATCGCGGTGGAGATCGCTTCGTGCTGGTACCCTTTGGCCTGGCCGATGAATAAGAGATTGCGCTTGGGTTTTTCGGCTGTCTGCGCGAGCAAGGTTCCGGTCAGAACCGTGATAACGAGGAGCCGGCAAAGCCACTTCATCGCGGAATTTGGTTAACCAGCGGCATCCTCTGCCCCCAAAGGGTCGAGCAACAGCGCACCTTCCAAAGCGGCTTGATTGCAGAGGGCACCCCGTCGTTTTGGGCGGCGAGTTCGATCAATCGCTGCCGCACCAGGCGCACGTCCGTCGCGCTCAGGTTCGGCAATTCGTCAATGATTTCCGCAGCGCTCATCCAAATAGATTAAAAGCTGAAAGGACATTTGTCAGCGTGAAATCGTTGACCGAAAGGAAGCGCGGGAGTCTCGGATTCTCCAAGCGACGCGAATCGTTCACGCTGCCGCAACTAATTCTGGCGCGTCGGGCTTATCCAGTTTCTTCCCGGATTCGGACTTGATGATCTCGCGCATGAATTCGGCGGCGAGCCGCGCGTTCTTGTGGGCAAATTCAATCCCGACCGTCTCGCCATTTATCACGGGAAGCTGGTGGCAAAGCTCGTAGCTGATGTAACCGTGATACTCGATCTCACGCATCGCACGCGCGAAATTTCGATAATACTGGTTCGTTTCGCCCGTAATCACACCGTCAATTCGGTCCACCCCGGTGATACTCCCGTCTGGGTTGCGCTCAAATTCACCGCCGAAGTGGGACAGCACCTGCCTTGGACCGACGGCCCGCGCCGCTTCGCTCATGGCCGCGGCGCTTTTGTCCGGCATCAACGGGGCATCCAGGCAGACCTGCAGATGCGGTGAATTCACCTCGCGGACCATGCGCAGGACATCACGATGATCCTTGATGAGCGGTTTATGATTCTGCAGGGCTAGCGTCACGCCCATCTCGCCGGCATAGCGGGCGCACTCGACCAAGGCCTCCCGGCACCAGCTCCAGATTTCTTCTTCGGAGAACTTTTCGTGGACGATCGGCCAATAGCCTTCCGCGATATCGTAGGTCCCCAGCTTCGGATGGCGCGTGATGCCCCACCACGCCAGGAAGACCCGCAAATATTTTGCGCCCAAATCCGAAGTCATTCGGATCAAATCGCGCACGAAACATATCTGTGCTTCACGCACCTCCGGAACGGGATTACTGAAATCGTTATTGGCGGCCACGGCGTGAATCTCCACGCCTTCGCCATCAGCCACGCGGCGCAGCTCGTGGCAGCGCTTCGCCGGCCAGTCGAGTGGATTCCCGTGGGGACGCTTGCCGTCAATCTCCACGCCCTCGTAGCCGAAACGGCTCGCCGTCCGGATCAATTCCTCCAACGTAAGGGCTTCGCCTCGATACCAGCAGCCGAGATAGGTAATGCTATAAAGTCCGATTTTCATTTTGATTTAGGATTTGTTTCCGCCGCCCATAAAATTGCATTGCGCAGAATCGTGGCGAAAGCCTCATTTTCCAAAAGCCAGGGACCATGTCCCATGAAGATATACACGTTGCGTGCCTGCATCTTCTCGTTCGTCCAGATGACGGGATGATCCCCCATGCGCGGCGCGTTTGGGTCGGAGTAAGTCGATTCGTCCACGCTCGCGATCACATGGACATTCGGACGCGGACTTCGGTCCCACGTGTACCACTCCTCCTTTGGGATCACGAACGAATCCGGCACCCCTTTCATACACGGATGCGTTTTGTCTTCGACGCGAACCGTTCCGGAGCTGAAGTTCGGAATGTAGCTTTTAAATTTGATCGACCCCATGAAATCCGAAAACCAGGGCCACATCGGCTGCCCATCGAACTTGCCCAGCAGCGTCGCATGATGCAGACCGACCCAACCGCCGCGCCCCTCCTCGATGTAGGCCTTAAATGCGGCCATTGCTCCGGGCGTCCAGCCATACGGGACGAAATCCAACTGGAGCACCATTTGGTAATTCGCGAGGAACTTTTCCGTAATGGGCACGGTGTCGGTGATGTAATCGACCTCGAACCCATTCTCTCGCCCGCATTTCGCCAGCCACGGCCTGGCCGCTTTCGTGAATTCAACGTGATGGCCGCCAGTTTCCGCCAGCGCGAGCACCTTGAATTTGCTGAGCGGCGCAGAGTCCGGCGCAGCGAAATCGTCCTGGCCAACGCATAACGCCAGCGCAAAAATGAAGCACCTAAAGGCTGGTTTCACGCGGTCGAGAGTGCATAGATAGCCCCGCTTGATCCAGCAATTTCCCTTTGAGGCTACCAGAGGCGCCAAAGGCTTCGAAGGAGCTTCGAAGCAGGAGGTGGGATTTTCGATTTATCCCAGGTAGCAGAATCTCAGGTTCGTGGGCAATCAGAAGGTACACGGAAAGATTTCTGCTCCGCTTGTCGGTATCGGAGGCCAGCAGCCGGGAGTGGGAGGATTTTGAAACTTGCAGCTTCAAATGCGAAGCCCAATATGAAGTCATGAAAATCCTCTTAAGTGTCGCGGGGGTGGTTTGCTTTGCCGTTCTGAACACGGCGACCGCAGATGAAGGCTTCGTTCCGATCTTCGACGGGAAGACCCTCAACGGCTGGCATGTCAGCGCCAAAACGGGGCACAGTCGGGCGAGCAAGAACCAGACAGGCGGCAACTGGATCGTCAAGGACGGCGCGATTGTCGGCACTCAGGATATTCCCGGGAATGGCGGGATCATCATTACAGATGACCAGTATGGTGATTACGAGATTGTTCTCGAAATGAACAATGATTTTGGGCCGGACAGCGGACTTTTTC
>DASYTB010000197.1:0-9707 GCA_036002705.1 Verrucomicrobiia bacterium | reverse complement strand
CAGGAATTGCAACGGGAGCAATACCGGCAGGAGAGCCTCGCCCTGATGAATCGGCTGGCTTTCACCCAGCAGCTCATCCAAACGGCGCAGAAACACCTTCGGCGCGTGGAAAATGAACTGGCGGTGTTGCTCCTGGTTCCCCCGGCGCAAAATTACGCAGCCTTCGAGAAATATATCTACGATTACAGGTCTCTCACGCAACAACAGCTCCAGCTCAAGCGCGACCTTTCCGAACTGAACACACTCTTCTGGTTCGTGGACGAAGACGCCTGGCCTGACCAGAAAAGCGAGCAATCGAAAACTTAACCGTATGGGTAAACATTTGGAAGTCAGGCGCATCTTAGCGGTCAGGCGGCAATTGGCATCGGGCAGGACAGGCGCCTCGCCTGTCCCGAGCGGGCGCCCCGCCCGCTTGAAGGGATCGACGCACGGCTCACTTCTCGAATGCGAATTTCTTACCGAACGCCCGGCGAGGCGCCGGGCGGGACAGACAGGGCGCCTATCCTACCCACTTCAACTGCATCGACACAGCTTAGCAATTATCACGGCCTTTCTGCTGTCGAGTTGTTTTGCCGGCTGTTCCTTTGAACCAAAGAAAGCCAAGGCGCAGGCGATAAAGCAGGACACACCGGCCGCTCCCGCCTGGAATTGGGAATCCTACCCGCCGGTCGAAAAAATGCGCATCGCGACCCTCCCCTGCCAGCTTCAACCGAAAAGCACGATCACGGTCGTTTCACCCCTCATGGGAATCCTGCGCGTGTATATCTGGTCGCCGCAAACCAATCTGCCCCCCGGGTTTCTTTGGGCCGAATTCGAGCCCGAAATTTTCGCGGCGGAAGAAAAGGCGCTGAAAGAAGGACGGCGCAAACTTGATGACCAGGAGAAACTCCAGTGGGAGATCGAATATCCGCGTAAAAAGCTAAAGCTCGAACAGGAGATCGAGGAGGCGCAAAGACAAGCCAGGTTGCTCCAACTCCTTTCGACAAACACCGAACTGGCGGCGCAGATGTTGAAGGTTGGCACGGACCAGCCGAACCTGATGCGGCCCGAGGCGTTGGAAAAATCTGTCCTGGAGCTGAGTTTGCTCCAGCGGAACCTCGATTATATCGAAAGGACGAATTTCGCGGCCATCGGTTTCGACCTCGAGACGCAGCGCACCGATTTGATCCGGCGCGAACTCGACTTCGAGCGGCGGCGCGCGCAATCGCGCTTCGAAATGCCGTTCGGAGGCAAACTGACAGTCACCGTCCCGCTCACTGAAGGGGTGATCAATTATCCGGTCAAGACGGGCGAGGAACTCGGAGTGGCCCGCGATTTGAGTTCCGTGCGAGTGCGGGTGGCGCTGGAGAATGTCGCCTGGACTGGCCTTCCGGTGGATCGTTTGCAGGTCTATGTCCGTTCCGGGGACCTTTCGCTTGGCGCGAAGTTCAGTTATCAGAAGATCGAGCACGTGCAGAACCGGGACGAAGCCGCCTATTATTTCGAGTTTCCGAAAGAGAAAGCGGTTCAAGCCGCGCGTCTCATTGGCGCGAACGTTTCCTGCGAGGTTTGGATCGACTTGCCCGAGCCGGCGCGTGTCATCCCGAAGCTCGCCATCATTTTACATCAGCCGGACGCCTTCCAAACGCACAACTGGTCGACCGCGCTGGCGACGGTCTTCCCGGGCGCGCGCCTGGTTGTGGAAGGACAAACTGACCTCGCGATAACCCTGCCCAAAGACATTCGCCTGACCAGCAGTAAATGAGTGCCGTTCCGCTATCCATCGCCAGTTTTCCCGCCTCGCTGGCTTCCGACGCCATGCCGGAGCGTGCGGGCGAGGCGATCGGCTGCGAGCAGATTTTCTTTCGCTACTCGAAAAAAACAGATTGGGTCATCAACGATTTTTCGCACGCCTTTCGACCGGGCATCACCATGATCAAGGGCGCTTCGGGGTGCGGAAAATCCACTCTGCTCCGGTTGCTCGCCGGATATTTAAAACCATCCAAAGGGAAAATTGAGATACCCGGTGGTTTTCGTCCGGAGAACCGGGAATTTCAGCGCAAGCAACTTGGCTTTGTCTTCCAGCAACTGAACCTGCTGCCGCTCGCGACGGTCGGCCGGAATCTGGAAATGGCCGGAAGCCTGGCTGGCCTTTCACCAGAGGAGACGATCGAGCGCACGCAGCATTGGCTCAGGCTGCTTGGGTTGAAGGAATTCGCGGAGCGCCGCCCGTCCTGCCTTTCCGGCGGACAGCAACAGCGCGCCGCCATCGCGCGCGCGCTGATCAAAGACCCCGCGATCTTGCTGCTGGATGAACCCACCTCTGGCCTGGACGACCTCAACACGCAGGTGATTTGCAACACGCTGAAACATTTCGTAACCGGTTCGCGGATTTGCGTGATCTCGACCCACGATCACCGCCTGGAATTTATTGCTCATGAAGTCCTGGACTTTAATCGTTTCCTACCTTTGGAAGGACACCTGGTCGCGCTGGCTGGAACAGCCGAGTAGCGTTCTTTCGCGGGTCTTTGTCGGAAGCCTGATGGTCACTGTGGCCACGGTGATCCTCGTCGCGTTCAATTTACTGGAGCGCAACCTCCGAACGCGCCTCGAAAATTTCGGTGTCAACACGATCATTGCGCGTGAAATGGTGATCAATACCGATCCCACCGCCATGCCCAATCAAGCGCGCCCCGACCTGTTCGCGCCGCTGGACCAATTCGGTGAGCGGCTCCGGCTCCGGCAATTTTATCTGCGCGCGCGGACCCCCTGGCAGCCGGAAATCATGGTGATGAGCTACGGAGATGAAGCCCTGCCCATGCTCGCTGGTTTGCTGGACACGAATACGCCGGTGATCTGTTTTAGCGATAGCATGCCCGAAAATGCGCTCGTGGAGGTCACGCTGGAACGGCAGCAGGTGGTCGCCGTGGTGCGCAACCCGAAGGGGTTTTTTCGTCCGCTGGTCGGCCAAACCCTCCTGCTTGTTCCCCAGGGAATGTTTCCCGAGTCCGAACGCATTGGTTATATCGAAACGGTCGTTTTTCGAAGAAAGCCTGATGTCCTCTCCGTTCCGACGTTTGTCTCGGCTATGCACAATCTGTTCCTCATGGACGAACGAAACCCGCCCCAAATCCAGAGCGCGGTCGGAATGGCCAGGGAACTGGAAAATCTTCAGGCGCGCCAGGCGCAATGGCGCAGCGCGATGGCCGGGATGCTTGGACTGGCTCTGGCTCTGGTTTTCGGCGCCATTGCGGTGCTTGAGTTCCGTCAAAATGCTTATGTGGGCGCTCTTTTGCGCAGCTTCGGCGCTCCGGGAAAGGCGCTTTATCTTCGGCAATGGATGGAAAATGCCGTCCTCGCGAACCTTGCTGCGGTCTCCGCGATCCTGATTCTCGCCTGCTTCCATCGCGAGTTGTTCGGCATGCTTGGTTTCCCGCGTGACTTACTCAACTTGAACAACGCCAATCCTTATTGGAGCGGGGAAATCGCTTTGATCATCCTCTGGGTGAATGTGGGCGCGTTCCTCAGCTCGCTTTCGGTCGCGATCGGTCTTCGCCAGCCGGTCGGAGAAATCCTGAGCTGAAACTCGGGAACCAGCTCCACGGTTCAATCCTCTCACTCGCGACATCGCGCCAAAATGGCGTGATGAAAACCATGAACCCGAGGATTGCTTATGCCCGTTTCACGTTTCAACCTTCCGGCTGCGTCACTTTCTTTCGCGCTGCTGTCGCTCCACTGTTCTGCTGCCGTGTTCTGGAACGAATCCGGAAACGGAGACCTTTCAAATAGCCAATCAGCCCCCAATCCCTTTACGCTGGGCAGCGGGGCAAACTCTGTCGTTGGCACGGTGGATGGAACAACGGACTCGCAGGATTGGATCGCACTCACCATCCCGAGCGGATTCCAACTTAGCTCGATTATTCTTCAAACTTATTCCTCGGCCGATAGCCAGGGATTCACCGGATTTCAGAGCGGTTCGTCGTTTGTCGGGAACCCTGAAACGACCGCCTCGGCTTACTCGGGCTTTACTCACTTCGGGACTGGGGCTCAAAATGGGGCTCTGGCGCCGGTTAATCTTGTCGGCGCTGATCTCCTCCCGATCATGGCCGACCCAGCTAACGCTCCGGGCGCGCAGGGTTTTACTCCGCCTTTGGGCGCGGGCACGTACTCCTTCCTTATTCAGCAACTGGGGGGGAGCACCAGTTACCAATTCGATTATGGGGTTACACCGGTGCCGGAGCCGGCGACCGAAGGAGTCATAGCTGGAATCGTTTGCGCGGGTTTTTTCCTGAAGCGTCGCTTTTTCGGAAAACAGGCGCTGGCTCACTAAAAATCAGCCGCCAATTTTTCATCTTTGCGAGCTACTCGACAGGGGCTTTTGGAGGTGTTTCCGCCGACGACTTCACCATATCTTCCAGGATTTTGCGGAATTCTTCCAAACCCGTGGCCGGAATAATAATCGTATCCCGCCGCCCGTTAACATCCTCCGTGATGCGCAGAAAGCGGCCGCGAGGATTTTCTTTTAAGGTAAAGAGAAAAGTCTTCCGCTCGATCTGCACTTTGTCGCTGCGCAAAGTATCCTCGACCACCGCAGGCTTGTGGCTGTGCCCTGAATGCCCTGCGTGAGTATGGCTCTGCGCGTAACCCCTATTGCTGTTGCCATATGGCGATGGACGTTCGTTTGATATCATACCTTTACTTCCACTGGCGCGTTCTGACGCCCTGCCTTAAGGACATGCACAGCGATCGGTTTGTCAACCTGAATGCTTGTTCCCGTACTCCCCATGACCCGTTCCCTCCGGCGTCGATTACGCCAACTACGTTGTGAAGCGGTTCACGCTCGCGAATCGAGCGGTGTTGACCGGCTTCGTTACATCCCAAAGATACACCAAAACTCCCGCGATTACGAGCAAATTCATCGCCATGGCTGTCCCGTGAAGAATGCTGAAGGAGCGGTTGGCCGACGCTTTGACTTCGGGGCTGGTCTGGACCGCGTATTTTTTCAAGTGCAGTTCCTTCATCCGCGGCTGCAGAACATATCCACCCAGCAATCCGATCACGAAGAGGAACACCAGGATGAGGAGTCGCAACCGCTGCAACGGACGGCCGGAGTAAAGCCATTCCGCGATCAGATGGGCGAGCGCGAGGCCCGCGCACCAGATCTGCACGACGAAATAGCGGTGCACCATCAATTGGGCCGCCGCTCCGGCATGCGGACGCCCGAGCAACCGGGTCATTTCGTCCGAAAAAAACGTGGGCGCGGCGGCAAAGGTGAAAAAGATCACCGAGCCAAACCAAATGGCGGCATTGAGGATTGCGATGGTTCGCAGAGATCCAAGCACCCCCGGAGTTTATGAAAATCCTCCCGACTGCCAAGCTTTTCGCCAGTTAACTGCTGCTGAAAGGATTCCCGGCTTTCCGGCTAACCCTCTTCGCGGGCTGAAACGGATTTTTCTTCGGAGGGCCTTCTTTCTTCAATTTCGGCAGACAGAATGGGCTGCCGAGCAGATAAATCAGCGTTGGCACAAAATGAGCCGCCAACATGACCGCGAGAAACAAGAGGCTCATCTCGCCCGTCGAATAAATCGCGAGGCTTAAGGTCATGATCAGCGAACCTGGCCATTGCGCCGCCATCGACAATTTCCAGGCGCGCCAAAAATTCACTTCGCGTCCCGCCAGGGCGCCGAGAAAGAGCGGCACGACGCCGTAAAGCAGCGCGAGCAAACACCAATTCAGCATCAATATGGCCGTGCCAAAGCAGATCGCGTAGAAGACACAGGGCGTCTGCCAGGCGCCCCAAAAAGGGACGAGCGCCGCGCTATTCAAAGGAGCGCGCCAGGCCGGAGGGTAGGGAACAGATATGTCACTATACAATGACGCAAGTTCAATCTCCGTTTTACGGAATTCGACGGCGAGGTCGGCGTTTCCAGGAGGCGCATCACCCATCGAAATGGCCAAAAAGCTGTTCGCGCCGAGAAGTTTGACCTCCGCCGAATGAAGTTCGCCGCCCGAAATTCCTCCGACCGGCGGGAGCGCCACCACAGCTTCCGTAATTACGGGAGACCAGCATTTCGCGGCGATTCGCCCAATCGCCGCTCCAAAAAGGGCCGCGAAGAAAAGTCCGACTAAAAACACTCGTCCAATCCGAGCGGAAGCAAACCGCGCCACGCCCCCAAAAGTAAAGGGCTGGAAAACTGGCCTCGCGATCCATGCGGGTTCATCTTTCGGCACAGGCCAATTATGCCCGCACCGAATTAAAACCAAAGTGCAATCCTCCATGCGGACCAGAAGGAGCGCGGTTTTCTCACGAACCAAAGCGATCAAATAAACAATTCGCGAATTTCGTCCAACTCTGCATATTAAGGAGTTATGCCCAGTATTGAACGTGTCATTCAGGTGAGCTATCGCCACCAGGTGCACTTCACCGAAGGCGCGTTCGACTCGCGAAACCCGCTTCTGCACGATGTGCTCGCCAATAGTGACAACCGCAAGGAACGCAAGGCCATTGTTTTTGTCGATGAAGCCCTCGCCCAGGCCCAGCCTTTTCTGACGCGAAATATCGAAGCTTACTTTGCCTCGTACGAAGGGCTGAATCTCGTCTGCCCGCCAATCGTTCTTGAAGGTGGTGAGCGGACCAAGAATTCTTATTTTCACGTTTCAGAAATCCATTCGCAAATTGACCGGTTTCATATTGACCGTCATTCGTTCGTGATCGCGGTCGGCGGCGGCGCCTTGCTTGATATGATCGGCCTGGCGGCGGCCACGGCCCATCGCGGCGTTCGCCACATTCGAATCCCGACGACGACCTTGAGCCAGGACGATTCCGGCGTCGGGGTGAAAAACGGCATCAATGCTTTCGGTAAAAAAAATTTTATCGGCACTTTTGCGCCTCCCTTCGCGGTCATCAACGATTTCAAACTTCTCGAAACTCTGGCCGACCGCGACAAACGCGCCGGCTATATAGAAGCGGTCAAGGTCGCGCTGATTCGGGATAAGGCATTCTTTGCGGCCATCGAACACGACGCGTTTCGCCTCCACGAATTCGAACCCGACGCGATGAAGCGCCTTATCTTTCGTTCCGCGGAACTGCACGCGAATCACATCGCCACGTCCGGTGATCCTTTCGAGTTCGGCTCCGCTCGTCCGCTCGATTTCGGTCACTGGGCGGCGCACAAGCTCGAGCAACTCTCCGAATACCGGCTCCGCCATGGTGAAGCGGTCGCGATCGGGATTGCTTTGGATGTGATTTATTCCCGGCGGATGGATTATCTCCACCACGAATGCGAGCGCCGCATCCTGTCCTTGCTCGAATTGCTCGGCTTCGAGTTGTTTGCCAACGAACTGCTGCACGTGGACTCGAAAAACAATTCCCTCCTCCTGGCTGGACTCGAAGAATTTCGCGAGCATCTCGGCGGCGAACTCACCATTACGCTGCTGCGCGGCATCGGCAAAGGCTTTGAAGTCCATCACATCGACCAGGCCCAAATGCTCCAGGCAGTGCACGAACTCGAGATGCGCCACCACCATAAAGCCGTCGAAGAAACCAGCGCCTCCGCGTGAAGACGGAGCGGGAGCATGACAGAACTCTCCTGCGGTTTACTTACTACGAACAGCGCGGCTCTGTTGTTTGGGAGTCGTTAACCGCCGCGTGAACCGCACTGCCGTCATCAACATAGTTGGCCTGAGCGACTCCTGCCTTGGCCCCGCGACTCCGCGCCTTAACCAATTCATCTCACGGAACGCCAAAAGCCATATCACTCCCGCTTTCCCCGCCGTCACCTGCACTGCGCAATCCAATTACCTCACCGGACGCACTCCCGCGAAGCACGGGATCGTCGGCAACGGCTGGTACCATCGCGAATTGGCGGAAGTGCAGTTTTGGAAACAGTCCAACCACGTCGTTCACGGCCGCAAAATCTGGGACGATCTGCGCGCGCAGGACCCCGGTTTTACCTGCGCGAAACTCTTTTGGTGGTACAACATGTATTCCACGGCGGATTACTCGATCACGCCGCGCCCGATGTATCCCGCCGATGGCCGCAAGGTTTTTGATATCTATACGCAGCCTTTCAGCATTCGTTTCGAAATCAAAAAAGAGCTCGGCGAATTTCCCTTTCCCGCGTTTTGGGGTCCGGCTGCCGGCGCGAAATCCAAGTTCGCGCCGGACGAAGTCTCGAAATGGATCGCCGGCTCAGCCAAATGGATCGAACAAAAATACCGGCCGACGCTCAGCTTGATCTATCTGCCGCATTTGGATTACAACCTCCAGCGCCTCGGCCCGAATCACTCGCAAATCCAGGATGACTACGGCCGAATCGACGCGATCGCCGGCGACCTGATTGCCTTCTTCGAATCACGTGGCGTGCAGTCGGTCATCCTTTCGGAATACGGAATCTCCGCCGTTTCCAATCCGCTCCATCTCAACCGGCTCTTCCGGGAGAAGGGGTGGCTGACGATCAAGGACGAACTCGGCCTCGAGCTGTTGGATTGCGGCGCGAGCAAGGCTTTCGCCGTGGCCGATCACCAGATTGCCCACATTTACGTCAACGATCTCTCCATTCTGAATCAGGTCCGCGACACCGTTGGAAAAATCAACGGTGTTGAACAAATCCTCGGCCTCGAAGACAAGAAAAAGTTCGGCATCGATCACGAGCGCGCCGGTGATTTAATCGCCATTGCCGGCGAGCGCTCCTGGTTCACTTATTACTATTGGGAGGACGACACGAAAGCGCCCGATTTCGCGCGCACCGTGGATATCCACCGGAAGCCGGGCTACGATCCGGTGGAACTTTTCATTGATCCAAAAATCAATCTCCCCCTCGCCAAGGTCGCCCTCAAGCTTCTCAGGAAAAAGCTCGGTTTTCGCGTGCTCATGGATGTCATTCCGCTCGATGCCACGCTCGTCCGAGGCTCCCATGGTCGCCTCCCTTCCAGCACAAAAGAATATCCCATCCTGGTCGCGCCGAAGAAATTGCTTCCCGACAAAGCCATCGATTCCACCGCGATCTACAGCACCCTTAAGAATGCGATCCTAAACAGTTAGGGATTTCTGGGATTTCTCCCAAAAATCACTGGGGAATTGATTTCACGCTGAGAAGTGCTTTCAAGGCCGCCACCCCCTTCATACGCCTCCTCCGGAATCGAACTCGTCGATCACGACCTCCTCTACACCAAACGGCGATAACATGGACTTGCAACGGATTTGCCCACCATGCTTCCCCGCCCTTATCGTGGAGTGCAATGGCTCGAGAACAAGGGCCGCCTGAACTTCGAATGGCACGATATCTATCGCTTTTACGGTGCCTACAGTGCGGTCGCCGCTGACCTGAACAAAGATGGCAAGCTCGATATCGTCGCGACCAGCATGTTCAACGACTGGATCGACCCAAAGCGCGCCAGCATCATCTGGCTCGAAAACGACGGCATACAGCACTTCACGCCACACGCCATCGCGCGCATTCCCACCCCACCTCATTTCCACGGCGGTGGCCGGTCTCGATGGCAATGGCTGGCCCGACGTGATTGCCACTAATATGAACGCCTTCCGCCCGTCGCGTTACGATCGAATCGCCAAAATGACCCTCTTTTCCAATCAAGGCCTGCACTCGTCTCGCCCCGTTGACTCATGGATAAACGACACTGGAGGATGCCGAGCAGGCAGGTGAATGACTCCGGTGTTTGGTTTCATTTGAGACTCTACCGTGGCTGTCAATTCCTTCGGGTTGGGG
>DASYTB010000196.1:0-2302 GCA_036002705.1 Verrucomicrobiia bacterium | reverse complement strand
CAGGACCATCCACGGCAGTGTTTTCCAGCGCAGCGAACCACCGATGAGCCCGGCCGCGACATCGACGAAATAGCCGAGCGCTCCCAAAGCCGCATCTGGAATCGGGAGAAGAGTGGAAAGCGGAGAATTCAGGACGATGTCGCTGCCGTAGCCGAAAAACGGGTCCTCAACCCGCTTGATCCAGCGCATCTGGTAAGCGGTCAAATAGAGGGCGATGGCAAGTCCAACGCAGGCCGCGAGAACGAGCGGGAGGCGATGCCGCCAGCGGGATGGATTGTAGCTCCAGCCCGGCGGGAGTTCTTCTTTGTTCCCCCTGTCGTTCACGTTCACGCCAATTCCGGATCGATCAGGGCCAGCTTCGTCCGCGAATCGTGTTTGCGGCGCAGGTGCAACGGGGATTCGGTGATAATTACCTCCAAAGTTGGCCACACAATTCCACGCAACAGGTGGCCACCCCAGGCGGTGCCGTTCCGTTTTCCGAGAACGACATGCGCATGGATTTTCGGAGCGTGATCCCCCAGCGTGATGTCCCCGAGCAAAGACAGAACCTCGGTTTGCTCCCGAATCGGAATCTTTTCGTATTCGCGCTTCTCCGGATCGAAATATCCGAGATCGACTTCGCTGAAAGCGCCAATCGCGCTGAGCTGGCTGGCGGCCAACTCTTTTTTGCGCGCGAACTGGAGCAGACCTTCGGCGACCTCGTCCCCTGTTTGGAAGACGAGCATCCAGGTTCGCTGGTTGTCTTCGTTGATCAGTTTGCATTTCATAGGCGCTTGCGCAGCGCGTCCAGAGCCGCGGCGTAAACCGCGCCAAACGTGAGGCCATAGCCGAAACCCAGCGAAAGCGCGACTCCCCCTTCCACCTTTTTCGGGATTTTGGCGTGGGTTTTCTCCGGCAGCGCGGATTTGGCTTTCCGGACCATGAACTCACCGGAATCCTGCTTCATGCGTGGAAGCGTTTCCGGCATCCACCGCTTCGTGGCCATTAATGCGCCTTTGATGATGCCGGTTCCAAGCAGCCCCGCGACCGCGCCCAACCCAGTTTGCTTTAAATGTCCGTTCCCTTTCATATCAGTCTTTCCGTTCCGCGATATAGGCGATAGCGGCCGCCGCCATCGCCGCCCCGATGGGCGCGATCCAACGCAGGCGCCCGTGGCCATCGCGCTGTTTGGGTAAGAATTTCCCGGCGCCATCTCCGTCCTGTTTTTCGCCACGCCTTTTCTCCGGTTCTTCGCGCTTTCCAGTGCGAAGCGCCGCCTGCAAGACCTGCGCGAGATGCACGGCGCCCTTGCCGGTTTGTTGCAGGACCTGCTCATGGCAACTGAAGCCGTCGGTAATCAGGAGATCGCCATCTCGAAGCTCCCGCGCGCGTGGCAGCAAGACGCGTTCGCCGCATTTAATTGAGATGTCGTAATGTTCTTTTTCGAAGCCAAATGCTCCGGCCATTCCGCAGCAGCCGGAATCGAGCTTTTGAAAGTCCACCGTCATGCGCCGAAGCAACTCCTCGTCCGCATTCATCTTCAAGAGTGACTTGTGATGGCAATGGCCGTGCAGGACAGCTTTCTTCATGAGAATCGGAGCGCGATAGCCCGGCGCCCTCTTCGTCAGGAACTCAGCCAGCGTAAAGGTTTGCTCTTTTAAACGCTGGGCGTTGACGTTGTGTGGGAGCAGATTGGTCAATTCATCCCGGAAAACAGCGCAACAACTTGGCTCAAGAACGATGAACGGCAGACCTTCTATGATCTCGTCCGCCATCTTGTGCAGGATATCTTCAAGATATTTTCGCGCCGTTTTGAGAAATCCGTAATCGTAGAGCGGGCGCCCGCAGCACATATCCTGCCGCGGCACGATGACGCGGCAGCCGGCATCTTCAAGGACATCGACTGCGGCCTGGGCGATGTAGGGATGAAAGAAATTGTTAAAGGTATCGGGCCAGAGCACCACGCGAGGCCCTTTTCGGTTGTGGATCTCACGCCGTCCGAACCATTCCATGAACGGCTCTTTGGCAAAGACCGGCAGATGGCGCTCGGGCGCGATTCCAACCACCCGCTTGATCAGGCCGCTAAACTGCGGGTGCTGAGAAAAGAAATTGGCGACGGAGGGCGCGATGCTCGCCAGCCGCGCCCAATTGTGAATGAAACCAAACGCGTAGGCGTGGATGGGCCGGATTCGGCGTTCGTAATAATGCGCGAGAAATTCAGCCTTATATGTCGCCATATCGACATGAACAGGGCAGTCGCCTTTGCAACCTTTGCACGCAAGGCAGAGATCGAGTGCTTCCTTGACGGCGTCGCTGCGCCAGC
>DASYTB010000195.1:0-6107 GCA_036002705.1 Verrucomicrobiia bacterium | reverse complement strand
TCTTTCCCTGCCGATCCACTTCAATGATGCGACTGGTCCCACCCTCGACCAGGAGGACACGCCCGTCAGACAACGGCTGGCAGGAGTGCACTTCGGTCCTGGCCGGCGCCTGATATTGCCACACCTTCTCCTTGCCCGGAGTCAACTCCAAGGCCCCGTCGCGAAAACAAAAGAGATAATTCCTGTTCGGCAGCCGCCAGCAATCCTGCGGATGAACCGCAGGGTATTCCCATTCGATCTTCCCTTCCGCCGAGACCACACAAACGCGATTGTTCCCGGAGTCACAGATCAAGAGCGGATGCGCGGCGCGACTGGACACCACAGCAGTGATCAATGTGACCAACCAAAAAAGAGGAAATTTCATTTCGGCCAAGATGAACAAAGTCTGAAAAAAGAAAACAGCAGAATTCCAACAAACCTTGATAACGCATATTGATTTCAAGTTTTTCAAAGGGTTGTTCGGAAGCGTACCCGAAACAGGACGAGTCAACAGAGCGTTGGTCCCCGAGTACGAGGTCCAGAAAGCGATCAGCAACGGCGAGTGGTCGGTTCTGTCTCATCGCCTCAATCTTTAATTGCAACCCGCCGTAGAACTTTTATTTGCTTCAGCGCTCGTTTTCCGTATCAGTAACCCGCTTAAATGATTCAACGTTATTCACGCCTGCCCATGCGGGAAATCTGGACGGAACAGCGCAAGCTGGAGATTTGGTTGCAGGTCGAGCTTCTCGCGGCGGAAGCTTTGGTCGCGGAAGGACTGGTCCCGAAGAGCGACTTCGAACAGATGCGCTCGAAGGCGGCCTTCTCCATCGAACGCTGCAAGGAATTGGAGAAAACCCTCAATCACGATGTCATCGCGTTCACCACCAACGTGTCGGAGAATATCGGCGCGCCGGCCAGCCGCTGGCTGCACTTCGGCATTACCAGCAGCGACATCATCGACACCGCGTTCGCCGTCCAGATGGTTCAGTCCGCCGATATTTTGATCGCTGATGTGCGAGCCTTGCGCGAGGTCGTCGCCAAAAAAGCCCGCGAGCACAAGTTCACGCCCATGATCGGGCGGAGTCACGGAATTCACGCCGAGCCGACCACGTTCGGCCTGAAAATGGCGCTGATGCACGATGAATTTGGACGCGCTCTCGAACGCCTCGAGCGAGCCCGACAGGTCGTCGCCGTCGGAAAACTTTCTGGCGCGGTCGGCACGAGCGCGCATCTTTCGCCGAAAATTGAAGCCTTCGTCTGTCAGAAGCTCGGCCTTCGCCCCGCCCCCATCGCTACCCAGGTCGTCCAGCGCGATATCCACGCGGATTTTATGGCCACGATCGCCCTCGTCGGCGCGAGCATCGAGCGCTGGGCCACGGAATTTCGACATCTCCAGCGCACTGAAGTGCTCGAAGCCGAAGAATTCTTCGCCAAGGGCCAAAAAGGCTCGAGCGCCATGCCCCACAAACGCAATCCCATTACGGGCGAACGCTTGACCGGCCTCGCACGCGTCCTCCGCGGCAATGCCGTGGCCGCCCTCGAAAACGTCGCGCTCTGGCACGAGCGGGATATCAGCCACAGTTCGGTCGAGCGGATCATCTTCCCCGATTCATGCACGCTGCTCGATTACATGCTCGCCACCCTCGCGAAGTTGACGGAAGGCCTGATCGTTTATCCCGAAAACATGAAGCGCAACATGGAGCTGACCCTCGGCATGTGGCATTCACAAACCGTCTTGCTTGCGCTCATCCGGAAGGGTTTAACCCGCGAGGCGGCTTACGAGTTGGTCCAGCGCAACGCCATGAAAACCTGGGAGGCCAAACACGCCGGTCGCGCCGATGCCGATTTCAAATCGCAGCTCCTCTCCGATCCCGAAGTCGCCCAGTACTTGAGCAAGGCTGAGTTGGACGAAATCTGCAGCCTCGATTTCCATTACAAGCACATCGAAGACCGCTTTCGCCAATTGGGACTTTGAACAGAGCCGGCCTCTGCCGAACGCTCTTCGCAGTCTTCGTTCCAAACCATGATACCATTGAAAGCGGAGCCGCCTAACCCGGTCTCTAGTCGAAAAACTAAAAACTCTTCCGCTCGTGATTCTCGTGTTACGGTGCGGAAAATCTGGAATGAAAGCTTATTGCTGCCAATTTGAGATCGCGTGGGAGGACAAGCCCGAGAATTTCCGCAAAGTGCGGGCGCTGCTCGCGGCCGCGCGGCCGGAGCCGGGTTCCCTGTTCGTGTTGCAGGAGATGTTCTCGACCGGATTCAGCATGAATGTAGCCGGTATAGCGGAGGAGATATCGCCGGGGGCGGAGGAATTCGTCCGCGAAATCGCGACGGAGCATCAGCTTTATGTGGTGGCTGGAATTGTTCGGCGGACCCAAGAGCGGCGCGGGTTGAACCAGGCGATCGTGATTTCGCCGCAAGGAGAGGAATTGACTCGGTATTCGAAGATACATCCGTTCACTTTGGGCGGCGAGTCGGCCAATTACGCGCGAGGAACGCGGATTGAATTTTTCGATTGGCAGGGGATGAAGGTAGCGCCGTTTATTTGCTACGATCTCCGGTTTCCGGAGGTCTTTCGAAGCGCCGTCGCGGGGAATGGAGAAAGAGCGGAGATGTTCGTGGTCATCGCGGCCTGGCCGAATCGGCGGGAGCAGCATTGGGTCACATTGCTGCAGGCGCGAGCCATCGAAAACCAGGCGTATGTGGTGGGAGTCAACCAGACGGGAAAGGACCCGCAGTTTGTTTATCCCGGCCGCTCGATGGTAGTCGATCCGCACGGGAAGATTCTGGTTGATGCGGGCGCGGCGGTGGGAATTATTTCGGCGGAGGTAAATCCTCTCGAGGCGAGAAATTGGCGCCGGGATTTTCCGGCACTCGCGGATATGCATTGGGCTGGGCGAGCCGGCTGAGGCGCACTCAGCTCAGAGGAGGAATGTGAGAAGGTGAGACGTGAAAGTATGATCAGCCCAAGGCTGGTTCGGGCTGGATTTGGCGGAGCGGGGCGTTGGCGCGCGATTGAAAACGACGCGCGTAGGCGTGGCTTAAATCAGCGCCGAGTTTTTTCCATGAAAGCCGCGCCACGGCGGAGTCACGGCCGTTGAGTTCAAGTTTCGAGCGGAGGGCCAGGTCCTTCAATGCGCGGGCGGTCTGCTGGATGAATTCTTCGGCGGTATCCGCGTAAAGAATGTCGTGGTCGTGCCGAAGGTCGAGGCCCTGGGCGCCGATCGTGGTCGAGACGACGGCTGTGCCGATGCCGAGCGACTCGACGATTTTTAGCCGGGTTCCGCCGCCAATGCGGAGAGGCACGATCTGGAGCCAGGCGCGTTTGTAGTAGGGGCGGACATCGGGCACTCCGCCGGTGACCGTCACGCCAGGTTTTTGAGCGTAGGCTTTGACTTCGGGAATTGGGTCTTTCCCGACGATGATGATTTTGAGATTGGCGACTTTCGGGGCGAGGCGATCGTGAATTTCCGAAAAATACCAGCGGAGAGCATCGACGTTCGGAGTGTAGTCCATGGCACCGCAGAAAATGACGGTGGGCTCGGGGTCGCGAGCCATGGCGGACGTGCCTAGATGGAAATACTCGAGGTCCACGCCGTTGGGGATCACTGAAATTGGCACGGAGCGGCTGATGTATTTGCGAATGAAAGTCTCGTCGTCGGGCCCGCAAACGACCTGGAGCGCGCAGCGTCGGGCGGCGGCTCGTTCGAAGAGGAAGAGCTTCGCGTAATTTTCGAAATTCAAGAGGCGATTTTTGAGGGAGAAATGGACGCGCCGATGCTCCATGAGCTGATATTGGAGGTCCACGCGAGTGCGATCCAGCACGAGCGGAATTCGTTCCTTCATTAAGAACTGGGCGAGAACCAGGTCAAGCACGTGGACGGCATCGTAAGCTTCGCGAGTCAGGGCCGCTTTGATCGCCCCGGAAACAATCGGTGTCGTCCAATGGACAATCGTCGAGGGCAAGGGATTGAGGAGGCGTTTGGGGAAGAGCTTCTCCCAGGCCGGATGTTGAAAGGGAACGATCTCAACGCGGCCGCAAAATGGCGTGAAGAGGTTTTGATGTTCCGAGCCTTCACCGCGCTCAGCCAAAGCGAGGAGATCGACATCATGATCGACCGCCAAGCCCTTGAGCAGATGATAGGCGCGGTGATAAGCGCCGCGGTTGAGCGGCCATGGAACATAGGGATAGACAGCGAGTATTTTCATCAGTTGTAAATTCTCCAAATCGCTTCGTAGGCGCGCACGAGGCCCATGAAATCCGCGGAGCTGCTTCGAAGCTGTTGCTGGATAAGCGAAAGCTGGCTCGGCGAGAGAGCTTCGTCCCAAAGCAGAACGGGGAGGGCCCGAAGCAGCCGTTCGCGCGGATAGCGCGAGTCGAGAACGCAGGATGGGCCGAAGGTGCGCAGGTTAATCAGACGGTTCTTCAGCGGTGTTGTTTCCGGGCATTTTGAATGGGGATCGTGACAATACAGGGCAATTGAATCGAAAGCGCGAGCAAGGCGTTTTGATTCGAGATAAAGCCAGAGTTCGCGGCCAATTTCCTTCAGGAACTTCAGCTCGGCGTTGAAGGGCGCGATATTCCTTTGATCGCGGACGGGATGGAGCTTGAACTCGACACCCTGCTCGTGCAGCGGCAGCAGGGAACTGAAGGATGGCAGCGACGGCTCCGGTTCGAGTTTACGGAGGCGTTTATAACGTTCGCGGCAGCTCGAATGATACTGCCCTCGCATCGCGAGAATGACATCGCCGAACGCGAGTTTCGCCTTTGCGAGATTCCGGCCAACAAAGTCGCCATCTTCCGGACGAAAATCGGCGCGCGCGAGACGCTCCTGGGCAAAGAGAAGGCCGGAGCACCGATTCATGAGCAGCCGCGTGGCTTCGTGCAACGGAATGCGATGAGCGGAACGATGGTGCTGGCAGCGCGCGAGCCATGCGTCGTCTCCCTGGACCATCCGATGCCCGGAAATCAGGTCGTAATAAAACATCGTGACCGGACTCCGCTCGATTTTGCGCAGGGCGAGGAGCTTGAATTCGACATCGATGTCGGCGAGGGCGGTCAGTTCTTCGGCGGCGTGGTGAATGCGATCACAAACGCGGCGCTGCGTGAGGAACTCGGACCCGCGGAGGAGCGCGTAGAACTCCATGTCATTGTAAGGCTGCTCGCCGGAGCCGGTCCTCAAAACACCCCCTTCACCGCGACCGTAGCCGCCGCCCAGAACCAGAGCCTCCAAATCTCCGGAAGGGATGATCGCGAGGACTTTGTCGCGGGCGCGAGTGCAAAGCTCTTCGAGCCGCTCCTCCAACGCGTTACTGCCATCCAGAGTAAACCGCGCTTTCATGCCGTGTAGCGGCGTAGACCGGGTGCTTGCCAGTTGGCCAGGGTGTCGCCGAGATATTTCTCGATTTGATCCACGATGACCGGCAGCGCGTAATTGACCTGGACCTCGGCCTGGCCGGTTTGGGCGATTCGGACCCGCAACGCCGGCTGCGTGCTCAGGTCCACGATTCTCTGGGCCAGCTCGTCCGCATGGCCGGCATTGTAGGTGAGCGCATTGTCACGATGGCGAAAGATTTCGCGGCTTCCGCCGGTCGTGGTCGCGATCACCGGAAGGCCGGTGGACATAGCTTCCAACGGAGTGAGGGCGAAAGGCTCGGCCCATTCCGAAGTAAAAAGAAGCGCGTCGTAGCTGCGGTAAATGGAGGGCATCTCGTCCATGCCGGCGCAGGAAAAGGAAACGCGGAGGTGATGGTCCTTCACGAACTTTTTCAGCTCGGCCACGTAATCGGAATCGCCCTTTCCATAAATATGCAGTTCACCGCTGAATTTTCCTTCAAGCTGTTTCATGGCTTTGAGCGCGGTCATTACGCCTTTGTCCTGCGAGAGCCGGCCAACCCAAAGCAGTTTTTGGACAGGGTGTGCTTCGTTCTTTGCGACGCCCTGGAATTTGGCCGTATCGACCGGAGCATAAATAACCGCGCCATGCATGACCTCGAAGCCAGCGGAGGCTGTTAGCTTGCGAAGGGCTTTGCTGCAGAAATAGAGCCGCTGGAATTTAAGATGCTCCGGCGGATTCGTCGGCGCGATTCCATCCCAGTAGGCGCGAACGCCGCAGAAAGTCGCC
>DASYTB010000194.1:0-6542 GCA_036002705.1 Verrucomicrobiia bacterium | reverse complement strand
TTTTGGTGCTCCCCAAGCAGACCTCGTCATCGGTTTCCCTCGACGATCTGCATTCGAGAAATGGACGCCACCTCTTAAGAGCATATAAGAACCTGGGAAATCTCCAGGTGGTTCAACTCGCGCCCGGGGAGGAGCTGAACGAGGCTCTGAACGAGTATAAAGGAAGCGGTTTGGTCGAGTTCGCCGAACCGGATTACAAACTCCACGCCAGCGTTATTCCCGACGATCCGCAGTTTGCTAACGGCCTGCAGTGGGCGCTCCGCAATACCAGCTTTCCCGGCAACGATATTCACGCGACGGCCGGTTGGGATACTCTGAATTCCGCCAGCAACATCGTGGTCGCTATTGTGGATTCGGGAATCCGCTACACCCACGAAGATTTGGCCGCGAACATGTGGGTGAATCCCGGAGAAATCGCGAACAACGGGGCCGATGACGATGGCAACGGCTACGTGGATGACGTTCACGGATTCAACGCGGTGAACAACACGGGCGATCCGATGGACGATGCCGGGCACGGCACGCACGTGGCCGGAATCATCGGCGCGGTCGGCAATAACGGCCTTGGCATTTGCGGGATCGCCTGGAACGTCAAGTTGATGGCCTGCAAATTTCTCGATAGCCAGGGAAATGGTGACACCTCCGATGCAATTGCTTGCATTAATTATGCCCGCAAGATGGGCGCCAAGGTCATCAACGCAAGCTGGGGAGGACCTGACAACTCGGCTGCCCTTTTAACCGCAATATCCAACGCCCGCGCGGCTGGAATTATCTTTGTCACCGCGGCTGGAAATGACGCCGAAAATCTGGACAACGTCCCAAGTTATCCTGCTTCCTATAATCTCGATAACATCGTCGTCGTCGGAGCGAGCACGCGGAGTGATACCATCGATACGAGCTACTCCAATTACGGCGCGAACAGCGTGGACCTTTTTGCGCCCGGGTCCGGAATCTACTCCACTTATGACACCTACGATGGAGCCTACACCACGATGTCCGGCACGTCCATGGCCGCGCCGCATGTCACGGGCGTCGTGGCCCTGATGGGCGCCCGTTTTTCCAATCTCACCTACAACCAAATCATTTCCCGTCTGCTCGCTTCCGTGGATGTGATCCCTTCGATGACCGGGAAATGCAAGAGCGGTGGCCGCGTTAACCTCGCCAAGGCGCTCGGCCCGAATCCCACGGCGAATTTCGCCGCCTCACGATTGAGTGGCCAGCCGCCGCTGTCTGTCACGTTCACAAACCTGTCCCTCGGGGAGCTGCGTTCGCTAAGTTGGGATTTCGGTGATGGAATGCCGCTCAACACGAATAACAATCCGACTCACGTTTTCGCTCGAAACGGCGACTTCAGAGTCCAACTGACGGTCATCGGCACCAACGGCCAGACCAACGCCTTTGACGAAACGGTCAAGATTAGCTCGAATTACCAATTCATTTCCGAGAACTATGCCTGGATCGACCCATCGGGGATGGCACCGCTCACTCTCAGCGATAACGGAGTGAGTGATGCTCAGCCGCTGTCATTCGTCTTCCGGTTTTATGACCAAACTTTCGAGTCCATCTACGTCGCGGCGAACGGCGTCCTCGGATTCAATAATAGCGGCCTGACGACGACGAGTAATAACTCTCTGACAAATTCACCTGAGCCGAAAGGGATTATCTGTCCGTATTGGGACAACCTGAATCCGGGAGCCGGAGGCGCAATCTATGCCGGGGTTGTCGGAGACGCACCGCATCGCCGATTCGTAGCCTCGTGGGTCGATGTTCCGCGAAACTCGAGTCCGGTGCCCGTTACCTTTCAAGCCATTCTGGAGGAGGATACGCGGGAGATTGTCTTCCAATATTTAGAAACGCATCCGGAAACGACCCGAGGCGGAGCCAAGCGCGCGACCGTCGGCGTCGAAAGTCCGACCGGAACAACCGCGGCTCTCTACACTTACGACGGTTCTCCTTATGTGCTGAAAAACTACACCGCTCTCCGAGCCAAAGCGCGCGCTTATACTTATTTGTTAGCTCACAGCGAGAGCATTGCCCTTCGGGCGGTGCAAGGAATTGGTCTCACCACAACCAATACCCTGATTCTGGAGAACGCGGGCAATCAGCCGCTTCAATATTCGCTCGCGATTCCGGCGTCGTGGCTCGACCAATCCGCTTCCGCCGGGTTTAACGGAACGCTCGTTGGCGGACAAACTCAAGCCATCCCGCTTGCGCTCACCGATGCGGCCCTCGCCCTCGCTCCGGGTTTTTATCAGGCCGGTCTGACCGTTTCCAACACTACCGATGGCGCGGGCAACACGACGCTGCCCGTGACGCTGGAGATCCAGGCCCCCAATGCGATCCTCGAACTTGTTCCGCCGGTCTCGAACTCGTTCACGGGCGGTTTGGGTGGGCCATTTTCGCCCGACTTCATTACCGTGCGGTTGCATAACGCCGGCAACATTCCTTTGAACTGGGCCGGCTCAACGAACGATTCCTGGTTCAAACTTTCGACGTCGGCCGGGTTTTTGGCACCAGGAGCAAGCTCGGATATCAGAATTTCTTTAACACCTGCCGCAGCCGATGATCTCTCCGGCACTCACGCTGGGTCGGCATTTTTCAGAGACGCCAATTCTGCGGCGCCTGCCCTTGAAGTGCCAGTGCTGCTCGATGTCAGAGCTAAAATCACGCCGACCGCCGCTTCGATTGTCAATGGGCAATTTCAAGGGCAACTGACCTTTCCGGTGGATGGTCCTTACATCATCGAGGTTTCCGAAGATCTGCAGACCTGGACCGAATGGGCCGCAAATGCCACACAAAACGGGCAAAGCGTGACCTTCCAGGACTCGCTCGATAACGGTGCGCACCGGTTCTACAGGTTGCGCGGACAATAACCCCATTGCCTGAGGACCAAAGCCAGCTTCTCGACCGGCAGCCCCATCACATTGCTGAACGAGCCGAAGATTTCCTCCACGAGCAACTCGCCCCGTTCCTGAATCCCGTAGGCCCCCGCTTTATCGAGCACAGGCACGATCCGGATGTATTCATCGATCGTGTCCGTTGAGAGGAGTTTGAATCGAACCCGCGTCCGCTCAACAAAACTCTCTGTTCTTCCAGCGGCCTGATGAACCAGGAAAACACCCGTCGTGACCTCGTGTTCTCGTCCGGAAAGCTCCATCAGCATCTGCCGCGCCTCCGTCTGCGACTCAGGCTTCCCGAAAATTCTATGACCCAGGCCGACCAGGGTATCGGCGCCCAGAACTAACGCGTGCCGATTTGCCTGCGCAACCTCGGAGGCCTTTCGCTCTGCATTGATCCGGCACACCTCCCCTGCCCCGAGCGTCTCGTCATGAATCTCCTCCGCGCTGCTCGTGACAACGGTAAAATCCAACCCGAGCGATTGCAGCAACTCTCGTCGCCGCGGGGAAGCGGACGCAAGGATCAAAGGCGGCGTGGGATTCTGTTCGATCGGCTTAGTCATCCGCTAATCGGCCGTTGATCGGGCCAAATACGCAAACCTCGTACGGTTGATACAACTTCCGCACCCAACGGCCCGAGACAGTAAATTCATTTTTCGCGCACCAGGTCTCCAAGGATTGCACCTCTCGAAACGGCAGTTCAAAACTGAAGTCCACAGCCTGTCCCGTGCTGTTCACACCCATTAAATAGTATCCTTTTCGGTCGGAGGACTCGTCATCTCTGGCTCGAAACAATCCCAGCGCGATCCGGCCTTCCATAATCTCATTGAATTGCGCGGCGGGCTCGCCGTGGTATTCGGTGCGCGCGGGCCACCATTCAACTCGTTCCCCAAACAGCGCGGCCCACTCCCGAACTTCGAACGCCAAATCACTCGCGGCCGCCCATAATCGCGGATGTTCGGGCAATCTCCAGGTGGCAGTCTCGTAAGTGTAGAACAGCAACCCCTGTGCTCCCTGCACCAGAGCGAGGTAGGCCATACACCGGAATTCCTCGGGAGTAGGTTCGCGAAGGGGAACGTCCGTTCGCAATTGGCCGGGAAACGCGCTCCAATTGAACGCCTGCAGCACCGCCCAAAAAGGTCTTCCTTGCATCGCGATCCGCGCCAGGCGCATCTCCTTCGCGACCATCGCCACGGGCGCCCAGGGCACCGGGTAAAAGTCGATTGCCACATAATCCGCCGAGCGCGCATATTTTTTCACGGCCGAGCCGGAGGACATCACGAGAAGGCTCGGCTTCCGGCTTGCCGCGCGAAGCCGGGTCTGGAGCGCCGCTACTTTTTCGGGAGAGAGAAAGTGGAGGTCCGGCTCATCAAACAAGTACCAGCCCCATAACGCCGCGTTGGCGTCGCCCGCTCGAAAAGCGCTGTCGCGATTCTTTCTCTCATCGTTCGGCAGAACCGCCGGATTCCCGATGATTCTCAACCCGAAGCGCTGCGCCTCCCCGAGCGTGCGGTTGTTCGCGGGCGCAACCACGAAGTTGAATCCCGCGGCAGCCACATCACCGAACTTCTCCGGCGGAACATCGTACAGACCGACCGGAAATTCGCTGACTTTCTCAGCGAAGCGTACGCACCCGGTGGCGATCAGCGCAGGAAGAACGATGCTCAACAGCGAGATCATCCTCAACCGCCGCCCTTGCACAAAGAGTTTCATTCTACGAAGGACCATTCCCCAAATTGCACAACGCTGATCCCTACCTTCAGTGCAAGAGCTTGCCCGACGCATCGTGCATCGCCGGACCACGCGCTTCGATCTTCTCTGGGGAATTCTCCACCGGAACGTGGAGCGGCACCTCCGCCTTCCGACCTTGGGGACGCGCCCATTCCACCGCATTGGAGATCACCCGTTGAATCTCTGGCTGATGATAAATCGGATAAAGCTCATGCCCCGGGCTGAAATAAAAAATCCTGCCGCTCCCGCGATACCAGCAGTTCCCGCCACGGAAAACCTCGCCGCCCTGAAACCATGAAATGAAGACCTGTTCATCCGGCATCGGAATCCCAAACGGCTCCCCATACATTTCAGACGCCTCCAGCTCGATATAATCGCCGACTCCCTCGGCGATCGGATGCCCAGGATTCACGGTCCAGATTCGCTCGCGTTCGCCTGCTTCGCGATAGCGCAGCGCGCAACTCGTCCCCATCAGCCGTTTAAAAAGTTTTGACCAATGTCCGGAATGCAACACCACCAGGCCCATCCCGTCCAAAACGCGCTTTTGCACCCGCTCAACCGTCTCATCCAGCACCTGATCATGGGCCGCATGTCCCCAATAAATCAACACGTCGCTGCTTTCCAGCGTGTCGGAACCGAGCCCCTGCTGCACGTCGGAAAGCGTTCTGGTGCGAACCTCAAATCCCGGATGTTGCCGAAGGCCGGCCGCGATTGCTTCGTGAATACCCTTGGGATAAATGGCCTGAACGGCCGCATTCTGCCTCTCGTGTATAAATTCGTTCCAAACCGTGACTCGAATCGGCTCCATGCGTCGGATTAAAGCCGCCTCTACCGCCAGGTTTCAAGCCTGCTTTGAAACGTTCACCCGTGGCCAATCCGATACGATTGCCACGCGAAACGCTTTCATTTCCGCGTGCAAGAGGGTCGAGAATAAGGGTTGCCTCTATTGCGAATCTGAACCTCACCATTTACCTCATTTAGCAATGAGGGGGAAATCACGCGCTCTTTGGTTCGGGCTGTTCTTGCTGGCACGCACGCTTCCGGCGCAGCCCGTGCCGACCAAGGTCACGTTTGACTACGTGATCCAGGAGGCGCAGAAGCGGGCGAGCAAGCCGTTTCAATCGCGCAAAGCCGATCTGCCGGAGGAATTGCGCGGAGATAAGCTGAATTACGACAGCTATCGCGAGATCGAATTCCGACACGACAAAGCGCTTTGGCTTAAGGAGGCCTTGCCCTTCCGGCTCGAATTCTTTCATCCCGGCTATCTTTACCAGGAACCGGTGCGAATCAACGAATTCAACGACAGCCATCTGCAGCCGATTCGCTTCGTGCAGGATTTCTTTAATTACCGCGCACTCAAGTTCAAAAAGAATCTTCCGCCCGAAATGGGCTACGCTGGGTTCCGTTTGCTCTGCCGGTTGAATGATACGAATCGATGGGATGAATTCGCTTCCTTCCTTGGCGCAAGCTACTTTCGCCTTCTAGGCAAAGGGCAGCACTACGGTCAATCCGCGCGAGGATTGGCGCTGAACACAGGTCAAACCGGCCTTCAGGAAGAATTTCCGCTTTTCACCGATTGGTGGCTGGGCAAGCCCGAGAAAGCGAGTGACACTCTCCATCTTTTCGGGCTTCTCGACAGCGTCAGTTGCGCGGGAGCCTACGAATTCCTCCTGCGGCCTGGTGAAACAACGGTTGGCGATGTGAACGCGGTTATATTCCTGCGTGATCCCAAAGACGTTCAAGCCGTCTCAAAAAATCAACCGCCCATTCGGACGTTTGGCATGGCGCCGCTAACCAGCATGTTTTGGTTTGGTGAAAACAGTGAAAAAAAGCCGGACGATTACCGCCCCGAAGTTCACGATACCGACGGGCTTTTGATCCGTTTGGAAAGCGGCGAGTTTCTTTGGCGCCCAT
>DASYTB010000193.1:0-5477 GCA_036002705.1 Verrucomicrobiia bacterium | reverse complement strand
GCCATTCTTGCCATTTTCCATTCTTTTTCTTTCTCCTTGCAGGACGGCACCGTAGCAACTCTAATACTCACGTACAACAAAGCTGCAATGCTCTGGAAGGGGTCAAAACGCGCGGCTTTCACGCTGGTCGAGTTGCTGGTCGTGATCGCTATTATCGCGATTCTCGCCGGACTGCTTTTGCCGGCCCTGAGCAACGCGAAAGCGAAAGCCCGCACAATCAAGTGCGGCAATCAGTTGAAGCAGTTGGGTCTCGCGCTTTCGATGTATGTCGATGACGATGGGCTGTTCCCGGCGGCCTATGAAGATTGGATTATCAATAATGGTGCTCCCCAGCAGGTATATTTTTCGACACTTCTGGCGCCCTACGTGCACGTGAACCCGGCCAACACCTATGATGCAAAGATCCTCTGGTGCACCGAGCAATATTTTCGCAAGGACCTGAACAAATGGCGCCAGGCCTGGTACGGCTATAACGCCTGGGGCACCTCCGCGCGAAATCCGAACGAGCGAAGCCTGGGACTTGGGCCGTACTACCGGACCGCGAGCGGAGCGAATCCCCGGACCGTCTATATGCGCGAAGCCACCGTGAAAGCGCCCGCGGATATGATTGCGATGGGCGACAATAACGTGGGAGTGCCACCGGAGGGTCTCGTCACCAGCGCAATATCCGTTACTGCCAGCGAAGCGGAAGCGGTTAACTGGCCTGGGGACAAACATCGCGGCAGCGCCAACATGGTTTTCTGTGATGGCCATCTGGAAAACGCGCGCCAAACCAATTGGATGGCCGCGACCGAAACAGCCCGCCGCCGCTGGAACAACGACAACGAACCGCATCCGGAAACCTGGACGCCCTGGTAATTGCAAGCCTCGATGAAGTTGGGAAAAGTACGACCGTCCGTATCGTTACATGGGAGGACATTCCGATTGCAGGTTCTGAGACCGACACGGCTAAAATATGCCGTGGTTCCACTTGCGGCTTGCTTGGATAAGTGGGCTAACCCTTCGCAATCAGGCGAAAGACAGTGAAAGAGGCGGATCGGGAGGACCGAGATTGCGCCAGATTATGCCTTCCAATTTCGGAGTTCGGGCTAAGGAAGGCTTGCCTTGGTCCAGTGCTCTCTTAAGATGCGGCGTGTGACTTCCACCGTTTTTGAACGCGATGCGATTAGGCCGGCGGCGGGCGGTGGCACAAACGGAAAAGGCGCTAACGATTTCGTATGAAAACCAACGAGCTGGATTGGGCTGAGATGGGACGGACGGGCGCTTCACGTTGTTTATGACGCTGCCTGCCGGAGCGACTTAAGCTGATTATGCCCGCCAATGCCGCCATGCCTGTTAATCCCGCTAATGCGCCCGGCGCTTCGAGTTCGCTGATCGATCTTTACGAGCCGCTCTTCCAGTATCTCTGCCGTTTGAACCGGATCGGGCGGGTGGCGGCGTCTGGAGCGGGTGGTTCATCGGGCGAAACAGTCTTCATGACGCGGAGCGGGTCCAGCGGTTCTTCTCCGGCGGCCCGCGGGCTGCAACTCCATTATCAAACGGTGCGGAGCGAGATCACCGCGATGTTGAAAGAGGTCCAGCGGCAGGCGGAAGGGGATTATCGAGTGCGTGAGCAGGTGCAAAAGCTGGAACTGCCGATCAAATTTTTCGTCGATTCCTACATTGTCGAAAGCAAGCTGCCGTTTGCCCGGGAATGGAACGATAACCGCCTGGCGTACGATCATAATGAACTCGCTGGGGACGAGAAGTTCTTCGATATTGTCGAAGACACCTTGCGCGATAAGAGCGCGGAGGCTTCCGAGCGGCTGGCGGTTTATTATGTCTGTTTTGGAATTGGGTTTACCGGGGCCTTTGGCAGCCAGGTCGAGCTGCTCCGGAAAACAATGAATGACATCGCGCCTCGCATTCAGCCGTTCCTGGAGGGGGATCGGCTAGGCCGATTCTGCGAGGAAGCGTACGCGGGAATTGATACGACCAACCTGATCCAGCCGGAGAGCAATTACCTGGCGATCCTTGGGATTGTTTTCGCCTGCTTTACCATGGCGGCGTTGGTCGCGTTTGTGCTGCTCTACAGTGAAGCGTCACGTTCGCTCAATAGCGCGCTTAATCAGGTCAAACAGCATGATCCGCAAGCCGCTAAAACCGCGAAATAGGTCCACGCATGGCTGATAATCTCTCTCCAAAAGGTGCCGCGCCTGCCGCTGCCGGGCTGGTCGGGGGCGGAGCGATCGTTGGGGCGATTACGCTTTTTCACAGCAACGCATTGCTCTTTATCATCGTCCTGGTGGTTCTCCTCGCCCTTTTGCTGGGGGGCTATCTGCTTTTTGTCAGCCTGAAGAAACGGAAGCGCAGCCAGGCCTTCAGCGAAGGGATGAAGAGCAGCAGCACAGCCAGCCCGCGCAACCTTTCGGACCCGAACAAGCTGCGGCGGTTGGAGGAATTGCGGCAAAAATTTGAAGAAGGGGTTAATGCCTACCGGTCCCGC
The DNA here is from genome assembly GCA_036002705.1 of Verrucomicrobiia bacterium. Lineage (GTDB taxonomy): Bacteria > Verrucomicrobiota > Verrucomicrobiia > Limisphaerales > SXQI01 > DASVNK01. The sequence goes on along the minus strand of DASYTB010000193.1, from coordinate 2,992 downwards.
GGCAAGGACCTTTATACGCTACCCTGGTACATCATTGTCGGCGAAGCGGGCGGGGGCAAAAGCGAAGCGATCCGGCATAGCAATATCGGTTTTCCGCCGGGGCTCCAGGATGAGCTGCAGGGAGTGGGCGGCACCATCAACATGAGCTGGTGGTTTTCCGATAACGCGGTGTTGCTGGATACGGCCGGCCGGCTCATTTTCGAGGAGGCGCCGCCGGGGGAATCGACCGAGTGGAAGGAATTCCTGAGTTTGCTGAAAACCGCGCGGCCCAATTGCCCGATCAATGGCATGCTGCTGGTGATCCCGTGCGACAGTTTGATCAAGGATTCAGACGCGGAGCTCGAACGCAAGGCGCGAAAACTTGCCGAGCAATTGGATACGATTCAGCGGGTGCTGGACATTCGTTTTCCGGTTTCCGTGCTGGTCACGAAATGCGATTTGCTCGTCGGATTTCGAGAATATTTCGAAGATATCAAGGACCCGCGGCTGCAGCATCAGATTTTCGGGTGGTCCAATCCCGACAAGCTCGATTCTCCCTTCCGGGCCCAGGAGGTGGATCGCTATTTGCAGGAAGTCGGCCATCGGCTGGGACGGCGTCGTTTGCGATTGCTCCGCGATCCAGCCCCGGAAAATCCCAGCTCCCGGCGGGCGGACGAGGTGGACACGCTTTACGCCCTGCCGCATCGCCTCGCGGCCATCGCTCCGCGGTTGCGCCGTTACCTGGACTTATGCTTTCAACAGGGCGCGTGGTCGCTGCCGCCGCTTTTCCTGCGCGGGATTTATTTCTCTTCGGCATTGCGCGAGGGAGCGCCATTGGATGCGGAGCTGGCTTCGGCTTTAGGCGTGGCGGTGGACAGCCTGAGCGAGTTCAAGTTTCTCGAACGCGAAAAGTCCTTTTTCCTGAAAGACCTTTTCGTCGAAAAGATGTTCAAGGAGCGCGGCCTGGTCACGCGCGCGACGAATACGCGCAAGGTTCTCAAACAGCGGAAACTGCTGCTTTACGGGGGGGCCACGGCCGCGCTGGTGGTCTTTCTGCTCTTTGCCTGGATGGGAATGCATTCGTTCAAGACGAGCGTCGCGGCGCAAAGCGAGGCGTGGCGGCCCGTCGCCCAAAAAGGATGGGTCGGGCCGGTCTTTGGCGACAGCCTTGTGAGAATGGGAGCGAACGGGGTTTATGAGCCGGTCACCAATCCGGATGAATTCAATGAACGCCAGACGCGGCTTGGGCTGTTTCACGAAAAACTCCGCGAACAGGCCACGAACCAGGTGAAGCTCGATTTTATTTCGCGCCTTTTCTTTTTCCGTCTGGCCAGCCGCTATGAAAAGGAAAGCCTCGATGGGCAGCGGATCGTTTTCGAGACAGGGGTGATCAAGCCGCTGGTCGATGCCGCGCGCCAAAAGGCCTCGACCCAGACTCCGCCAAATCTGAAAGCGGCGGAAGCGCATGCTGGGGCGGTTTCGGCTTTGCTTCAACTGGAAGCGGGCATCTTGACGCGCTGGAACGGCACGAATAACGGCAAGCCCTCGCCTGCCGCGGTCCAGGCAATCGCAAATCCTCTCTCGTATTTTGTGGCGGGAGCGCCGCTGGATACGAACCTTGTCGCGACCTGGGCCTGGCTCTACAATTCCAGCGGCGCGACCCTCGCGAGTCAGGGGCGAGGCACCTGGCCGCCGGATTGGATTTCCGATTATGTGGATCGCGCTCCACAGGATTTACGCGGCTATCCGACCCTTCGGGAAAGCCTCCGTTTGCTCTACGTCGGCGTCACGAACAGCCTTTCAGATCAAGTCAAAGACTGGGCGTCGGTCTCGGACTTATACAAATCGCTGCGGGCCATCGCGGACGTTGAACAAAAAATGATCGCGGCGACGAAGAGCGGGATGTACCCGCAGGCGGAGAGTTACCGGGCGAAATACGTTGAGCTGGCAAATGCGCTTGACGAATGGATGCGCCAGAATCGAGGCGGCCCGCTCTTCCAGGGGGAAATCTCGCTGGTGAGAGCGCAGGAGAACTTTAAAAAGGGCGCTTCGGGCAGTTCGATCGGGCCGCTGGCGAGAGTGGACCTCGTTTGCTCGAATATTCTTGCCCGTCAGGATCAAAAATTATTCACGGATGTCCACGAAGCCCTGCTGAAGTACGAGGGGAATGTCGCCGCCGCCGCCAACCAGATGATCCAGTCCATCCCGGACGCAGACCTGAAGGCGCTGGACGCTTCCTACCTGGCGGCGGCCGCAGATCGAGGTCCGGGCGTGCTCGCGCGCCGTGATGTTTTGCAGACCATCAAGTCTCTTGACGATGTGCCGTTGCCGGCGGCAGGGCAGAAGGTGGGCCGCGAGGGGTTCTTCCTGCAAAAACTCGACCAGGCGGCGGGAAATCTCACTTCCGCTTCCCTGGATAAAACGGGTTTGCCGTCTGATTTTCGTGACGCCGCGGGTTGGCTGGTAAAGCAGCGAACACAGCAGCGCGCGAACGAATTCCTGCAGGGTTATTTATCTGACGCGCGCGCGTTGCTTGCGCCGCGAGCTAATTGGCCATTGGGTGGCAACACGAACAAATCCTTGAGCGCGCCCGAAGTGGCGGACGTTCGATCATCGGTGGGACGAATCAACCAGGATTTGAAGTCGCCGGATTTTGACAAGCACTTGCAGCCGCCACCCCAGGGTTGGGACGAATTCCGAACGGAGTTCGGCAAACTAAATCAACTCGTCAACGCCCTGGTGGACGAACGCGGCGTGACTCCACGGGTGAAAGTTACAATTCTGGCTTTTGATGGTTCGAATCCGGAGGACGCCTGGCGGCGAACCCTGGAATTTGCGGCGGCGTGGGGCGCCGGGGATGCGCCGCGCATCGGGGATCGCGACATCCGAGATAAGGACCTTGGGACGCTGCCGATTGACCGCGAGATCGAGATCACCTGCTCCGCCCGCGCGGAACTGAAACCGGAGCCGAAAGTTAAAGAACTGAAGCTGCGGACCCGTCCGTGGGGTGCGC
>DASYTB010000192.1:0-3944 GCA_036002705.1 Verrucomicrobiia bacterium | reverse complement strand
CGGAGCGCACCGAGAACATCAGATGCGATTCAATGGTTATTTGAAATGATGTGCAACGGAGTGTTCTCGCGCTATTCTTTCTTCACTGAAGAAACGGATTTTCATCGCCATCGGAGTCCTCGCGCTGCTCGCCTCGGGCGGCGGTTTGCTGGCTCATTTTTTCTGGCGGCAGCCCTACTATCAAGGCCGCCCGCTCAGCGCCTGGGTGGCGGACATTGAGAGCCAAAGCCCGACCGCGCGCCAAAAAGCCATCGAGGCAATTAACGCAATTGGACCTCAAGCCGTGCCTTACCTTTCGCAGACCATCACCAAAACCTCTGGGCCATTGCAGGCGGCCATCGACGTTCTCAGCGCCCATACGCCGCCGCGGCTCAAGGCGTTTGGCCGAAGATTTTATCGGCCGGGCGATACCATGATGAAAAAACATGCCGCCGCTTGCGCTTTTATGGCCTTGGGAACGAACGGCGGGTCCGGCGCACCCGCGCTCAGTCGATTGTTGCGCAACCCTAGTAGTTTGCTTTCAGGAATCGCGGGCAACGCTATGGCCCAGATAGGCCCCGCGTCCGTCCCCTTCCTGATCGAGGCCTTGGACGATCAGGACTATACGATTCGGTCGAGCGCCTGCAACGGGCTGGGAAAACTCGGAACCAATGCTGCCCCCGCCGTACCGCGCCTGGCGAATATCGTCGAAGCCGAGACGGGACCAATCACCACTTCCGCCAGCTTCGCTCTTTACCAGATCGGCCCGCCGGCGGTCCCGCGGTTGGTCGCGATGCTCGCGAGCACCAATCGGAACGTGCGAAGAATGGCGGCTTATGCTCTCACCAGTCCGCAAGGTGCTTCGACGGCCCCTCCCTCGGCTCTGATCGCGGCCGCGCGCGATCCGGATGATCATGTCCGTTGGAACGCGGCCGCGGCGTTGTCGCAAGTGATCGATCCCCCACCAGAAGTCGAGCGCGCCCTGCTCGAAGCGCTCTCCGATCGGAACCCCAATGTCCGAAGCACCGCCGCGAGCACCTTCGGCTATCGTTACCGGTTTGTTCAGCGTCACCTGCCGGAATTCATTTCGCTTTTGCAGGATGATTCACCGGAAGTTCGTTCCAAAGCCGCGTTTGCCCTCGGCCAGGCCGGATACAGGGCCACCAATGCGGTGCCCCCTTTGACCGGCCTGCTTGCGGATACGAATCGGACAGTGAGCGCGGCAGCGGCCGAGGCCTTACGCGAAATCACGAATTCAGCTCCTCCCCATCCGGTCGTCCCGCGGCGTGCGGCGATGAACTGAGGTCTCGCGAATGCCAAGTCAGGTCCGCCACACCACGAACCGCGGCAAAAACGACTCCGCGCTTTTGCTCCGATGGTCATCCGGCTGGCCAGGGATCTTCTTTTTCTCTGGCTTGGCCGGGTTGGGCTGTCAGGTAGCGTGGGCGAAAGCGTTCTCCTCCGGGATCGGCCATGAATTCCCCGCCGTGTTGGCGGTGGTGACGTCTTTTATGGCTGGAATGGCTCTCGGAGCAAGTTGCTTCGAGCGGCTGCCTTCGAGAATAAAAGATGATCCACGCTGTTACGGCTGGCTCGAGTTGGCGATTGCGCTCTGGGGGGCAACCAGCGCTTTCGCTATTCCCGCGTTAAACGCGGTTATCTTGCATCTGCTCGGACCGGACCCATTACCAATGCTTCACTGGACGGTCGTTTTTGGCGCTGTTTTCATCGGCTTGCTTCCGGCCACGGCGTGCATGGGAGCGACGTTTCCGCCCTTCGAACAATTCCTTTCCCGCACCTGGCGGAAGGACACTACGGGGGTGCTCTACGCGGCCAATACGGCAGGCGCGGTTAGCGGCGCCCTTGTCGCGGCGTTTTGCCTGATGCCGTTGTTTGGCATCAGGAACTCCATTCTGCTCTTCGCGACGTTGAATTTGCTCTGCGGCCTTCTCTCGCTCGGAATGCTGAGATCGAAGCGCGCTCAATTCGGGGTGGCCGCGCGTCACGAAGGGCGACGATCAGACGCGGCCGAGAAGACCCCGTTTCCAAGCGAACCAGGCGAAACGTCGCGAAGCGGCCAGTGGCTCCTGGGCGTGCGCCTGTTTTTCACCGGTCTCCTCGCGTTGGGATTCGAGACAGTCAGCCTCCGTGCGTTGAGCCAGGTGCTCGAGAATACGGTCTATACCTTCGCGGTGGTGCTAGCCGTTTATCTGGCCGGAAATGCGCTCGGCGCTGCTGCTTTTCAACGCCTCAGCGAAAAAAAGTGTCCCCGCGCGGATCACCTCCTGCTCTCTCTGGCCATCACATCTCTTCTCGCGGGAGCAATTTTCCGCTGGATGCCGTCTTTTTATGAACATCTCCGCGACGCTCTCGGCGATTCTTTATCCGCCGTCGCGTTTTCTGAATCGCTAACCGCCCTGGCCGTTCTAGGGCTTCCCTGCTTCCTGATGGGCGGCACTTTCACCTCGCTCGCGCAGAGCTCGCTCATATTCCGGCCAACGCTCAGTTGGAGCCTTGCCCTGAATACTCTCGGCGGCGCGGTAAGTCCTTTGATTTTCGGGCTTCTCGTTGTTCCGATGGCAGGATTGAAGGCGGCAATTACACTGATTGCGATGGGTTACCTGCTCCTTCTCGGAAAATCGAGGTGTCTCTTTGCGCTGCCTATTATTGCTTTGGCCGCGCCGGTTTTGACTGGCTCCAATGATTTGATCGAGCGCAACGGCCAAAGGCTCGTCTCCTTCAAGGAGGGTCCGATGGGCTCGGTCTCGGTTCTTGAAAACACAAACAGCCAGCGCGTACTCAAAGTCAATAATCGGTTTCAAATGGGCGGAACCGCCGCTCGCATCGCCGAGGAACGTCAGGCTGATATCCCGCTCCTGCTCCACCCGCGACCGCATCGCGCCATGATTATCGGCCTCGGCACCGGCATTACTTTTGGCGCCGCCGCGAACTATCCAGATTTAATGGTGGATGGGATCGAACTTCTGCCGGGTGTTGTCGATTCGATGCCTTATTTCGCGGACGATCGCGTGGCACTGCAAGACTCTCACGCGAGCGTTCATATTGCCGACGGTCGCCGCTTCGTTCTCACCACCACAAATTCTTACGATGTGATTATCGGGGACCTTTTTCATCCAGCGCAGGATGGCACCGGGTTTCTCTACACCCGGGAACATTTCGCCGCGATCCGAAGCCGCCTCGCCGAGAACGGCCTTTTTTGCCAATGGCTGCCAGTCTATCAAATGGACCCGGGAACAATTGCGATAGTCATGAAAACTTTCCTCACCGTTTTTCCCAACGCTGAATCATGGCTGCTCCGCTTCAACATTGATACGCCTGTCGTAGGGCTTATCGGCTGGAGAGCGCCCCCCGCTTTCACGCCGAACTGGGTTGAAGAAAAACTCGGGTCGAGTGAAACGCTGCACGAGCATCTCCGACGTGTCGGTCTCGCGGACACTGTCCGGCTTTTCGGCTGCCGGCTCGGTTCGATTTCCTCGTCCGCCACTGTGCAAAACGCGCGGGTAAATACCGATGAGAAACCAGTTGTGATATTTCTCGCTCCCGCCATCACCTTTCGTCGCCGGGACGACAATCCTTCACCACGCCTCCTTGCCCTCGTGCGGGATTTTGAAAGCCCTGAGAGCGGATTCAAGAACCCGGCCTTGCGAAAACGGTTGGCTTCCTATACCGCAGCTCGCGATCTCTATTTGCAAGGCTTGTCGGAAGAAGATCAGGGGAGGGCGGTGGAGGCAGTGAGTCTCTACATTCAAAGTGCCCGGCTTAGCGAAGATTTCACCTCCGGTTATGCGCAAGCGCTTGCCATTGCCACAAGCATGGCCGCGACCAAACGGGATATCGCCGAACGGATCTTAACCGAATTGGCAGAAGCTCAGCCGAAGCGTCCCGTGGCGCGCGAAATATTGGAACGTCTCAAAACGCAACCTTAGCCTCAGCGGGTGTGTTCA
>DASYTB010000191.1:0-17432 GCA_036002705.1 Verrucomicrobiia bacterium | reverse complement strand
CCATTTCTTCCGGGTTTGGCGCGCGATTTCCGTAACTTTGGCCGGGAGTATCGGGACGGCACTTGAGAATATTCGCGATATAGACTTGTTCGCGTTTCAAGGCCATCGTTTCGATGATTCTGGTGAGAAGCTGGCCGGCGCGCCCGACGAAAGGTTCGCCTTGAATATCTTCATCGACGCCGGGTGCTTCGCCAACAAACATTAATTCCGCATCGATACTGCCCACGCCGAAAACAACATTTTTTCGCGAACTGGCGAGGTTGGGGCACTTTTGGCAAACGAGGGCGCGCTCGCGCAATTGTTGAATGGCCGCTGCTTTGCCATGATCCATGGAAACGATAATCGGTTCAGCGGGCGTTCTCGGCGTTGGCGCTTTTGTCGTCGGAGTTGGCGTCGCGGGCGTTTGGGTGGGTGGAGTTGGACGTTGCAGGTCTGCGGCGAACGGGCGCTGTAGTGCCTTTGGCGCAGCGGTTCTTCCTTCGGTGGACGCGGAAAGCGCGCGCAGCAATTCGGGCGAGGCGGGAACGTAGCGAACACCGCGTCGTTTCAGCTCTTCCAGGTGCGCGATGGTGGAGTCGAGTAATTCCTTAAATGCGTCCATTACTTTGTCGTTTCGTCGGGCGTGACCACGACCTTAAGCGCGTCTGCGCTCGCCTGGGCAGCGAGAGAGATCGCTTCGGCGGTTTGCCTTAATGGAAAGGTGTGCGTGATCAACTTTCGGACATCCAGTTTGCGGCTGAAGACCAGTTCGGCAACTTCTTTTTGCAGTGTAAAATCGGCCGAGTAACTGCCGAGCAACTGTTTTTCATCGACGCAGACGGTCGAAAGGTCAACAGGAGTTTCGTCGCCACGTTTGGTATGCGCGAAAAGCAGGATCTGACCGCCACCGCGCAGGAGATTTTGCGCCTGACGAACCACTGCATGCGACGGAACGGCGATGACGGCTGCGTCGAGCCCGGTTCCTCTGGTCTCGCGCCGCACCGTTTTTTCGAACCCGGGCGAGAGCGGATTAAGAGTCAGCCTGGCGCCAAAATGCCGGGCTAAAGCGAGTCGCTTCTCGATCAAATCCGTTGCAATGACTTTCGCTCCCGCGTGCCGCAGCAAACGGGTGAACATGAGTCCGATGGGCCCCTGCCCGGCGACGAGCACGTGATCGCCCTTTTGCGGCGAAAGCATTTTCACCGCTTTGAGCACCGTGTTGACCGGTTCCAGCATCGCGCCTTCGAACATCGAATTTCTGGCCGGGATTTTCACCGCGCCCGGCAACACAAAATTCATCACCCGCACGTATTCAGCGAAGCCGCCGCCCGCCGGCTCAAATCCAGCCGTGATGCCCGTGCGCTTGTAGTGCGCGCATTGCGCGAAAGCGCGATGCCGGCAGGCATGGCATTTCAGGCACGGAACGTGATGGTGCAGGCCAACCCGCTCGCCGACGCGGAAGCCTCGAACTCTGGCGCCCACTTGCACGATAGTTCCCGAGGTCTCATGTCCAAAAATGCGCGGCGGCGGGACGGTGCCATATTGAATTTTTTTAATATCGGTCGGACAAACCCCGCAAGCAGCCACCTTCACGAGCAATTCGTTGGCGCCGATTCGCGGAACGGGGACACTTTCAACGACGATTTTGTTCACGCCGCGATAAACAGCGGCGCTCATCATTTCGGGAAGAGCGACCCGGGATAGCTCTTTCATTTAAACTCAACCACCACGGCCTCGAGCGGTTTATCATTTATGTTCTCTTCAATATGCTTACTGGCGAGACCCCAGGCCACGTCACCCCCGGCATTCGTGGCCATATGCGCTTCGCCCTCTGGATCGGTGACCTTCAGCTTCGCGTCCGTCAGAAACGCCACCATGTAATTAAACGGATGTTCGTGCAGGAGACCTTTGTCGCCTGGATTCCAACGACCGCGAACGACTCGGACCTGATCATTTTCGAGTTCCACTGTGTAGCGGCGCGGGTCAACTTTCACCCAATCCAATGCGCCCGTTTTCGATGCCGCTTTCGTTGAATCAGGCTTGGACTTGAGCTCCACTTCCACAATGCGCACCGGGTGCCGGCTGATATTATGGCTGACGTGCATTCCGGCCGCCGGGCTCCACAAAACTTCCCCAGCCTTGAAATTCAACGTTTGGACCTCGCCAGATGCGGACGTGAGGGTCATTTGGCCCGGATCCAAATAAATCATCACCCGATTCATCTTGTGCTCATGCATCTGGCTTTTTGCGTCGGAGGGGGAGTTGACGACAAGCACACGCGTCTGTGCATTGTCAATTTTCACGGGATCATCAGCCGCCCACGCGCCGGGTGAAGCGGAGAGCGCGGCAATTGCGGCAAAGAGCCAAAACACTTCCTGAATGGCACGGTCGGTTTTCATGGAAAAAACATCGCGAAAGTGATGAAAAAAGAATAGCTAAAAGAGAGTGAACTCCCATTCTCTAACCAGGCTCAATATTTGCAGCGCTATCCTCGCGACTTTTTGCGCCTTACTGCTCAGCGGGCGCAGCGACGCGGCGCCAAAAATTTACCGCGATAAAATTGAACCGCATTGGCTTTCTGGAAACACGAAATTTTGGTATCGCAACGATCTGCCCGGAGACCGTCGTGAGTTCATCTTTGTGGATGCCGAAAAGGGCACGCGCCAGCCGGCGTTTGATCATCAACGCATGGCGAAGGTTCTCGGCGAACGGACTGGCAAAACTCTCGATCCCGAGCGGCTTCCGTTCGAGGCCATTCAGTTTTCGGATGATTTGAAGAAAATCAAAGTGATTGGCGAGGAGAGTTGGAGCTTTGATTTTGAAAGCTACACGCCGACCGAAGACAAAAGCGAAAAGCCCGAAAAAACCGAAACGCCGCGCGAAGAACGCCGCCGCGAACGCTCTCGCGCTGCCGCCTCCGGCAAATCTCCCGATGAAAAATGGAGCGTCCTGGTCCGCGGGCACAACCTCTTTCTGCGCGAGAGCGATTCCGAAAAAGAACGCCAAATCACTTACGATGGCAATCCGAACAACAGCTACATGCGTTCAGCCCAGCGCACCCGCTTTGTCGATATGCGGTTCGACGCGAAAGACCCTGAAACCCCCGCCCCGGAAATCTATTGGTCCGCGGATTCAAAATATTTCGTGGCCATGCGGACCCGTCCCGGCACGGAACGCACCGTTTATCTCATCGAATCGTCGCCGAAGGATCAGCTTCAGCCCAAGCTCGACTCGTATCCCTATGCCAAACCCGGTGACGAAATCGCCATCAGCAAACCGCATCTTTTCGAGGCGTCATCTGGCCGCGAAATCTCCATCAAGGACGATCTCTTCTCGAATCCATGGTCCCTCAGCGATTTTCGCTGGGCCCAGGATTCCTCGCGCTTCACTTTTCTTTTCAATCAACGCGGGCACCAGGTGCTGCGAATCGTTTCCGTGGATGCCCAGAGCGGGGACGCCAGGCCGATCATTGACGAAGAGAGCCAAACCTTCATCGATTACTCAGGGAGGTTCTTTTGCGAATACTTGGACGACACGCACGAGATCATCTGGATGTCCGAACGCGACGGTTGGAACCACCTTTATCTTTATGACGCGGAAACCGGCTCGATCAAAAATCAAATCACCCGAGGCGGGTGGGTTGTCCGCGGCGTGGATAAAGTGGACCGCGAAAAACGCCAAATCTGGTTTCGCTCCGGCGGAATCCGTCCCGCCCAGGATCCTTATTACATCCAGTATTGCCGCGTAAATTTCGATGGCACGGGACTGGTCGTTCTTACGGAAGGGCAGGGCACTCACTCGGTCCAATTCTCCCCCGACCGCCGCTTTCTCATCGATACATGGTCGCGTGTCGATCTACCTCCGATCAATGAGTTGCGCCGCGCGGAAGACGGCAGCCTCGCCTGCAAGCTTGAGGAAGCTGATGCCAGCGAACTCGCCGCTTCGGGCTGGCCGGCGCCGGAACGGTTTGTCGCCAAGGGCCGCGATGGAGCCACAGATATTTATGGTGTGATTTATCGCCCCAACGAACTTGATCCGGGAAGAAAGTATCCCGTCGTCGAGTCCATCTACGCCGGTCCACAGGATTCCTACGTCCCCAAGGCGTTTCGGCCGAGTTACGGGGCGGAGAAACTGGCGAAACGCGGCTTCGTCGTCGTGCAAATCGACGGGATGGGCACTTCCAATCGATCCAGGAAATTCCATGACGTCTGTTGGAAAAATATCGGCGATGCCGGATTTCCCGACCGTATCCTGTGGATCAAAGCCGCCGCGGAGAAATATCCCTATATCGACCTGGATCGCGTCGGTATTTATGGGACTTCCGCCGGTGGCCAGAACGCCCTGCGCGGACTGCTCGCCCACGGTGATTTCTACAAGGTCGGCGTTTCAGACAGTGGCTGCCATGACAATCGCATGGATAAAATCTGGTGGAACGAACAATGGATGGGTTGGCCGGTCGGCCCTCATTACGATGAACAATCCAACGTTACCCAGGCGCATCGCTTGTCCGGCAAACTCCTGCTCATCGCGGGAGAACTCGACCGCAACGTCGATCCCTCCAGCACCCTCCAGGTCGTAAACGCGCTGATTAAAGCGGATAAGGATTTTGATTTCCTCCTGATGCCCGGCGCGGGCCATGGCGTCCTGCGCACGCCCTACGGCTGGAAGCGATTGGAAGAGTTCTTTGACCGCGAGCTGCATCCCGGGCCAGCCGATGGCGGGGGCAAAAAAATTCAAGGATAAGCATTGCCTTCGGCAAGGATTTCTGCCATAAAAGGATACGCCCAAAAGTTCCTTGGTTCGCTTGCTTCAATGAAGGGGCCGCGCGAGGCAGTAGCGAATCAATCAAGGTGCCGATGAGTTGTTATGCTAACGATCAGTGGCGGTAAATCACGGTTTTGTGACGGGGTTTCTCGACGGAACTTCCTCAAGATCGGCGCGCTCGGGCTGGGCGGTCTCAGTCTCGCGCAACTCCTGCGCGCTGAAGCCGCCGCGAACATCCAGAGATCGCACAAAGCGGTCATCATGATTTTCCTGCCGGGTGGCCCTTCGCACCAGGATATTTTCGATTTGAAAACGGACGCGCCGGCGGAGGTCCGAGGCGAGTTCAAGGAAATTTCTACCGCTGTTCCGGGCATTCGGATTTGCGAGCATTTGCCTCGCCTCGCCGCCATGACCGATAAGACGACGATCATTCGTTCCATTGTCGGCGCTTTGGATAATCATGACGCTTTTCAATGCCTGACGGGTCGGACGACTCGTAACCAGCCACCGGGCGGATGGCCATGTCTCGGTTCGGTGCTCGCGAAACTCGATGGCCCGGTCAATCAGATGGTTCCCCCCAACATCGGCCTTGCGCCGAAAATGGGTCACATGGAGTGGGCGCGGTGCGGTGATCCGGGATTTCTGGGCGCGGCGTATGCGCCGTTCCAGCCGAACAAAGGCGGTGGGAAAGAGGACATGGTCCTGAATGGCATTACGCTGGATCGTTTGGCGGATCGCCGGTCCTTGCTTGCGGCGGTGGATCGCTTCCGGCGCGATGTTGATGGCAGCGGCATGATGGATGGCCTGGATGCCTACAACCAGCAAGCCTTTGGGATTCTCACCTCAAGCAAGTTGATGGAGGCGCTCGATCTCACGAAAGAAGACCCGAAGGTGCTGGCCGCGTATGGCAAGGGCGATCCGAATAATCGCGATGACGGCGGGCCGAAATTGATGGAGCATTTTTTGACCGCCCGGCGATTGGTGGAAGCAGGCGCGCGTTGCGTGACGGTCGCTTTCAGCCGTTGGGATCATCACGGTGATAATTTCGGCGCTTTGCGCCAGGACCTGCCGCTGCTCGATCAGGGGATCAGCACCTTGATCACTGATTTGCATGCGCGCGGACTGGATCAGGACGTTTCCGTTGTTATGTGGGGCGAATTCGGCCGGACCCCAACGATCAATAAGGATGGCGGACGCGACCATTGGCCACGCGTTTCGTGCGCCATGCTTGCGGGTGGCGCGATGCGCCACGGGCAGGTAATCGGCGCGACCGACCGACTGGGCGGAGAAGCCACCGAGCGACCGGTGAGCTTTGCCGAAGTTTTTGCCACACTATATCAACGCCTCGGGATTGATGTGAACAAGGTGACGATCCCCGATCTCTCGGGACGACCGCAATATTTAGTGGAAGGTGGCGCGCAGCCGATTCGCGAATTAGTTGGTTAGCGCGGGATCGAACCCGCAGTTGTGGGGTGAATTAATGCCTGCATGAGCCAGTCTGAAATGAGATGCTGACAATTTATGGCCAACCGTTTCGTTACTGTGACGGCGTAAGTCGTCGCACTTTCCTCAAGATCGGTGGCCTTGGCCTCGGCGGACTGGCACTGGCGGATTTATTTCGGGCGGAAGGGGCGGTTGCCTCGAGACGGAATCACAAGGCAGTGATCATGATTTATTTGCCCGGTGGGCCGCCGCACCAGGATACCTTCGATCTGAAATTGGACGCTCCTTCCGAAATTCGTGGCGAGTTCAAGCCAATTCCAACCAACGTTCCCGGGCTGCAAATTTGCGAACATCTGCCCCGTCTTGCCGGGGCCATGGATAAATTCGCGCTCATTCGTTCGATCTCGGATGCGGTGGATGATCATTCCGATTTCATGTGCATGACCGGACGGCGAAAGAACAAGCAGCCGGCGGGCGGATGGCCGACTTTCGGGGCTACGGTTTCCAAGCTGCAGGCCGCGGGCGATCCGGGCATTCCTCCATTTATCGGCTTGGAGCCGCGCATGCAGCATCAGCCCTACAACGCCTCGAACGCGGGCTATGTCGGCGTCGGCCATAACTCGTTTCGTCCGAGCGGCGATGGCAAATTGGATATGGTCCTGAACGGCGTGACGCTCGAACGCCTCGCTCAGCGAAAAACTTTGCTCGCCGAATTCGACCGGATGCGGCGCGATATTGATACCAGCGGCGTGATGGAAGGAATGGACTCCTTTAACCAGCAGGCGCTCGGCGTTCTCACCTCAAGCACACTGCTGGAAGCATTGGATTTCAAAAAGGAAAAGCCGGAAGTAATCGAACGTTACGGGAAAGGCGATGTCAAGGTGCATGGCGATGCCGCGCCGATGTTGAACGAGCAGTTTCTGGTCGCGCGACGATTGGTTGAAGCGGGCGCGCGCGTAGTAACAGTTGCTTATGGCTTTTGGGATTATCACGGAAACAATTTCGGGAACGCCCGCAATGATCTTCCCATGCTGGATCAAGCGCTCAGCGCGCTTGTTCAAGATTTGCATGAGCGCGCGCTTGACCAGGATGTTTCCGTCATCTGCTGGGGCGAGTTTGGCCGCACTCCGACCATCAACAAGGATGCCGGACGCGATCATTGGCCGCGAGTCACAACCGCTTTGCTCGCAGGGGGCGGAATGAAAACCGGCCAGGTCATTGGCGCGACGGATCGTTTGGGCGGCGAACCCGCCGAGCGCCCCGTGACTTTCGGGGAAGTCTTCGCGACGCTCTATCACAATCTCGGCTTGGACGTGAATAAAGTCACGCTGCCTGACCTCTCTGGCCGCCCTCAATACCTCGTCGAAGGTGGAGCCCAGCCGATGAAGGAGCTGGTTTAGCCATGCCTTGGAAGCGATTTATAAGTGAGGGTGCCCATAATTGGAGCGCGCCCGTCTCGGGCGCTGCAATCGGCGAACGCGGAGAGGTTCGGTTGATGGAAAGCGTGCCGGTATACGAGAGTTTCTGCGCCCGGGACGGGCGCGCTCCCTTTCTGTTGCTTTGCACTTTGCTTTGTTTCGTTATCGGGGTTCACGCCGCGCCCGAAAACCTGCGCCCGGAAATTGTGCGCCTCGAGTTTGCGGGGCCGCCGAGTATGGCATTTACCGAAGGCGATCTGGTCTTGCGCGGCTCGGATGCTCGTCGCCAGATATTGGTGGAGGGTTATTTGGATACTGGCGAAAAACGCGATGTGACGCACCAGGTCGATTACAAGGCCGAGAAGGATGGTGTCATTCAGGTCGCGAAAGGAATGGTGATTCCTTTGAGAGCCGGGAAAACGATCCTGACTGCTCGTCTCCCAAGCGGCGTTGAAGCGCGCTTGCCGGTTAAGGTTGAAGATTTCGAAAGCACCCGTCCGATTCACTTCGCAAATCAAATCGTTCCGATCTTTACGAAGGCCGGTTGCAATGGCGGCGGATGTCACGGCAAATCCGCGGGGCAGAATGGATTTCGGCTGTCGCTGCTGGGATTTGAGCCATGGGAGGATTATGATCATTTGGTTCGGGAAAGCCGGGGAAGAAGAATCTTTCCCGCCGCCCCGGATCGCAGCCTTCTCCTGGAAAAAGCCACCGCCACTCTTCCTCACGGCGGCGGCAAGCGGATCGATGTCGATTCCGATGATTACCGGTTGCTCGTGCGCTGGATTCAGCAAGGCATGCCGACCGGCGATCCGAAAGCGCCGACGGTTGATTCGATTGAAGTATTTCCGAAGCAGGCCGTGATGTCGTTAGGTGGTGAGCAGCAATTGATCGTCACGGCCAAATACACCGATGGTGCCACTGAAGATGTGACCCGAGGCGCGCTCTTCGAGCCCAATGATAAAGACATGGCCAAAGTCGATGTGACGGGCTTCGTCCAATTGATGGAGCAGCCGGGCGAGGTTGCGGTCATGATCCGTTACCAATCCAAGGTCGCGGTGTTCCGGGCCACCATTCCGCTTGGCGCGCCGGTCGGCGAATTACCCTTGGCTCGCAACTTCGTCGATGAGATCGTCTTTCGGAAACTCAAGATGGTCGGCACGCCGCCTTCCGCGATTTGCGATGACCCCTCCTTTGTTCGACGCGTGACCATTGATATCGCCGGCCGGCTCCCGAGCGCCGCGGAGGTAGAGACTTTTTTGAACGATAAATCCCCCAAAAAACGGGACCAACTGATTGATCGTCTCCTGGCCAGCAGTGATTACGCCGATTATTTCGCCAATAAATGGGCCGCGCTCCTGCGAAATAAGCGCAAGGACCAGAAGAACGCTCCCGATACGTTTGCTTTTCACGATTGGGTGCGGGACAGCTTGATCGAGAACAAGCCCTATAGCCAATTCGTCCGCGAAATCCTGACTGCCTCTGGCGACATTTCCGAGAATCCGCCGGTGGCGTGGTACTCGCAAGTGAGAGAGCAGACCACCGAATTGGAGGATACGGCCCAGCTCTTTCTCGGGATGCGATTGCAATGCGCGCAATGCCACCATCATCCGTACGAAAAGTGGAGCCAGCAGGACTATTATCGCTTCGCCGCCTTTTTCTCGCGGGTCGGCCGGAAACCGTCCGGTCAACCCGGTGAGGAAGTGATCTTTCACAAGCGCGGCCGGCCGGAGGCAACGAACAAGAAAACAAAACAACCGGAATCACCCGCCGGCCTCGGCGCGTCGGTGGCGAAGATTCCGGCCGACGAAGATCCACGGGATGTGTTGGCGGAATGGGTGACCTCAAAAAAGAATCCTTACTTCGCTCGCTCGCTCGTGAATCGTTATTGGAAACATTTTTTTAATCGCGGGCTGGTTGAACCGGAGGATGACATGCGCGAAACCAATCCCCCGACGAATCCGGAACTGCTCGACGCTCTGGCCGCGCATTTCATCGAGAACAGCTACGACTTGAAAGATTTGATTCGTGTCATGACTTCATCGTCTGTCTATCAGTTGAGCGCCATTCCCAACCAGTACAATCGAGCGGACAAACAGAACTTCTCACGCTATTATCCGAAGCGCCTGACCGCCGAAGTTCTCTACGATGCCGTGAACCAAATCACGCTGGGTGAATCTCATTTCGATGGCCTGCCCGTCGGCACGCGCGCTGTCCAACTCCCCGACAACAGCTTTAACGCGAGTTCCTATTTCCTGACGGTTTTTGGCCGGCCCGAATCTTCCAGCGCCTGCGAATGCGAGCGTTCCCAGGATGCGAGCCTTGCGCAAAGCCTGCATTTGCTCAATTCGAAGGACATCCAGGAGAAACTCGCGAGTGACAAGAGCCGTGCGGCCCTTCTGGCTGCCGACGAAAAGTGCTCGGACGAAACCAAGGTCAAAGAGCTTTATTGCCTCGCCTACGCCCGCGAAGCGGAATCAGCCGAACTGGACTCGGCATTGAAATATCTGAAGGAACACGGGAAGGACGCCAAATCAAAACGCGCTGCCTACGAAGACCTGGTCTGGGCGTTGGTGAATACGAAGGAGTTCCTCTTTAATCATTAGCGCAAAGCTCGAGGTGCCCTCTGAGAGTATCGAAGCCAGCAGAACCGCATCCATCTCCTTTTGCCAGCGCGGACACGTTGAAATTCCTCAGGCACGCATCGGCGCGGTTATTCACCATCTTTAATTAAATGAAAACGATTTCGTGGACTTCAAGCCACGTTTAGCGACGAATCGAGCGTGAAGATGTTTTTGTCCTTAAAGGCTGATGGGCTGTCCCGGAGCAGCCGCAATCGCCCGCCGGGAAATTCTAGCGAAAACCATGGCTGATCCAGGACCCGATCCGCACTCAAGGCCCATTCGGGTGTGACCAGGCCGTTCACGCGCGAGAGATAATCTGTCGTTGCGGCGATAAACGCGTCGCAAATGTTTCCCTCCGCAAACAAAGGCGCAATGCGAGGTGGCTCTTCGGCCAAAAGGGGCGCCAACGGGCGGCCCTGCTTCTTGGCGTAGGCAAACTCGTGGAGAAAATCTTTCAGATTCATTCCGAACTGCCAATAGCTGTCCGCTTCCTCTGCTACTTCGCGCACGGTTTTGGGACGACGCAGACGAGAGCCGTTCATTTGGAATCGTCTCCCGGTTTTGGCAATAGACACTTAATGATTTCTTCTGCCGAAGAGGTTAGTGCTTCGTACGGGTAAAAGCGCCCGATGTGCTCCTCGATTTGCTGCAGCGTTTTGATATTCATCTTCCGAATCAGAAACTTAAGATCTTGGACGTCTCCAGGATAACCTGGCAATGGCGGACGGCACGACAAGGCCTTCATCGCCAGGAGATAACTGGCGGACGGGCGGGTGATTTTCAAATGCTGTTTCGCGGCCGCCTCCAGTTCGTGGATCCGCAGTGGCGCGAATGTTCCCGCATCGGAAACAAAACGCCTGACTTCGTCATTCAACCAGCTCTCGTCCAGACGCAGTTCTTCCGCGACGCGCACTGCCAGACGTTTTGCCACGTCGGAGGGCCGAATGATTGCGTCGAGATCCTTGGTCCGTTCTCGCGCGCCATAGGCAAGCATCATCGCGGTGCCGCCATAAATACACACCTCCAGTTCTACGCTCTCTTCCTCAGCGAGTTTGCCGAGCAGATTCAGCGCCTGAACGATTCGTGCCCGGGTCAAATTCTCGAGCGGCATTGCGGCTTCGAGCATCGCATACCCCGAAGGAGATTGCCAATCCGGTTGCTCGCCAGGTGGGATTCTCCAAGGCAAGAAGGAGAGCTGGATCGTCTTCATCCTGCTTGCCCTCGGTATCGTCGAACTCTGCTCATGTGCGCGTCGGTGCACCTTCAAAATTCCTCCTGTTATCCGATAAGCTTCTGATGGGCCTCGAAAACGCCAAACCGCGCCGCGCCGCTTCGAAACGGGCGGAACTTATGGCTGAATTGGGCCTTTTAGAGACACCCGTCTCGACCCTTGATGGCGATTGGGAAAAGATCACGATTCCCAGGCTCGCCGCGTTTGTCGTTGGCGTCGTGATCTTCCTTGTCCTAATCCTCAAATCCGAACCCGGCTTCATTTTCCTGCTCGATCACGCGAATCTGCTGTTCCATGAAGCCGGGCATCCGATCTACGGGTTGCTCAGCGAACGCCTGGCTGTTTACGGCGGCACGCTCGGCCAGCTCACGTTTCCGGTCATCCTCGCGATTTCTTTTTACCGAAAAGGGGAACCTATTCCATTTGCGGCCTCCTGGATTTGGTTTTTCGAAAACTTCCTGAACATCGCCCGTTACATGGCCGACGCTCGCGTCCAGGTCCTGCCCCTTGTCGGAGGCGGTGACCATGACTGGGCTGAAATCTTCAGCCGGTGGAATCTCCTCTCCCGCGACAGCACCATCGCTTCAATTGCGCGAAGCCTTGGTTGGGTTGGAATGGCGGGGGCGCTTGTATGGATTTTGTATCGGGCAATGAAGGACTATCATCAAGTGGAACGTGCAGGGGAGTGCGCGGCGAGAACGGGGGTGGAACCAAAAGGTGCGCGCACAACCTAAAGGTTGCGACTACATTCTGTTTTCCTGTAGCCTGCGAATGCGGCATGAAGTGTGGTGTATTATGCGCCGGGCTGCGCCGACGCTTATGGAGGGCCAATCCGGGATGCTTACTGGCTTGGTTCGTTGCGTCGATGATTCCGGTCTCAGCGGACACATTCGATTCCATTTACATCTCCGAAGTGCTCGTGCAAAACCGGAGCAGCCTTCCCGCCGAAGATGGGAGTCATCCCGGGTGGATCGAACTGCACAACGGCGGTTCTGACACGGTCAATCTTGGGGCCTGGTTTATTTCTGATACGGCTACAAACCTAACGAAGTGGCATCTCCCCCGAGTCTTCATGCTCCCCGGCAGTTATCTGCTGGTGTTTGCGTCGGGAACGGGGCGGACCAATGATTTGGCGCATCTGCACGCGAATTTTCTGCTCGATAAGAATGGCGGGTATCTGGTGCTGGCCGGGCCCCGCACGAACCTCGTTTCACGTCTTGGTTATCCGAAATCCTCGCCGGATGTTTCCTACGGCTGCGTCCGCGACGAACCTGTCATTTTGGGCAACTTCGCCGAGCCAACTCCTGGCAAGGCCAACCAAAGCAGCGGACCTGGCTTCGCTCCCCAAGTCGTTTTTTCCCACCGAAGCGGGTCTTTCACGACACCCATTTTGCTCAATCTTTCCTGCGCCTCGACCGGCGCATTAACGGTGGCGATCCGCTACACTCTTGATGGCCGACTGCCTAGCCGGACATCGCCGATTTATCGCCAGCCGCTTTTGCTCACCAACACGGTTTGCGTCCGCGCCCGCGCTTACCAGGATGGGCTGCTGCCGGGGCCGCCCAAAAGTGAAACGTACCTTTCGCTGACGTCCAACGTTCGAGGGTTTAGTTCGACCCTGCCCGTCTTGGTGATGGACACGATTGGAGCGGATCGGCCGACGTCGTTGCGTTCTTCATCCGTCCACCTCTCCTTCTATGAACCGGCCGAGGGCAAGACTTCTCTTGAGCGGCAGCCAACCCTCGTGACCCGCGGCGGATTCCACGGGCGCGGTTCCAGTTCGGCCGGGTTTCCGCAACCGAGCTTCGCGGTGCAATTCCTGGATGAATTCGACCAGGAGCAACATCTCTCGCCTTTGGGTCTTCCGGCCAATTCGGATTGGGTGCTGTATGCCCCGAATATGTTTGACCCGGTGCTGATTCATAACCCGTTCGTCCATCAGTTAAGTCGCGATATGGGCCGCTACTCGCCACGCACTCGCTTCGTCGAGGTTTTTCTCGTTCAACATCCCGGCCTCATAACGGCCGATGACTACGCCGGCCTATACGTGCTGGAAGAGAAGATCAAAGCGGGTAAGCACCGCGTCGCAATCGACCGGCTCGGTCCCGAGGATCTGAAACCGCCCGAGGTTACGGGCGGTTACCTTTTGAAATTCGACCGGCTGGGTCCTGGGGAGCAAGGGTTCTGGGCCGGCGGCGCGGACATCGTGTATGTCGAACCGAAAGAGCCGGTGATCGAATTGCCACAACGCACCGCGCAACGCCGTTATATCAAGGACTACTTCGACGAGTTCGAGCGCGCGCTCCAGGGGCCGAATTGGAAAGATCCCAGCAAGGGCTACCGGGCCTACATTGATGTCGATTCGTGGATCGATTTTCACGTCCTCGAAGTGCTCAGCGGGAATGTGGATATCTTTCGTTTCAGCACCTATTTCTACAAACCGCGCGGCGGAAAGATCACTTACGGCCCGCACTGGGATTTCGACCGTGCCCTCGGTTCGGTGGATCATCGGGATGCCTACCCGCGCCGCTGGAATACCGGCCGATTTTTCGATGCGCCCTGGTGGTCGCAACTGTTTACCGATCCGGATTTCTGGCAGCTTTGGGTGGATCGGTGGCAAGCTTTGCGTCAGACCCATTTTTCCGAGACGAATCTTTTTCGTTTGATCGACCGGCTGACCGGCGAGGTGCGCGAGGCCCAGCCACGTGAAGCCGCCCGCTGGGGATTGGATCCGAGAGGCGGTTCCTATCAGAGTGAGATCGATTGGATGAAACAGTGGCTTTCCGAGCGGATCGATTTTATCGATCGGCAACTGGTTCAACCCCCCGAGCTCAACCAGCCTGGCGGGAAGATCGCCCGCGGCGCTCAAATCACTCTCACCGGACCCGACGGCGCGACCCTCTATTATACCCTCGACGGTTCCGACCCGCGTTCGCCGCAAGGCGCAATTTCTTCCGGTGCCATGATCTACTCCGAGCCGATTACGCTTGAGCACAATACGCGTGTGATGGCCCGCGCCCGAAATCCAAATCGCCGCCAAACCGGGGGCCCGCCGACTTCCACGCCGTGGTCGAGCCCGGTGTTTGCTGATTTCCCGATCACGGGGCGCTAATAGCCAATGCTTGCGCGTTTACGAAAAATCGGAATGATTCAGCCATGAATCCAGAACGCAATCCGGTTGGCTGGTTTGAGATTTACGTCGATGACATCGCGCGGGCGCAAACCTTTTATGAGGGCGTTTTGAACGTGAAGTTGCAGGCGCTCGAGAGCCCGGTCATTAAGATGCTCGCGTTTCCGTTGAAGGGTGATGATCTGCCCGGTTGCACGGGCGCGCTGGTCAAGATGCCCGGCGGTGGCCGACCAATAGGGAATGCTGTGATCATCTATTTCAGTTGCGTCGATTGCGCGGAAGAAGCAACGCGCGCTGCGCAAAACGGCGGGAAAATTTTCAAAGAGAAATTTTCCATTGGCGACTATGGCTTTATCGCGCTCGTGCATGATACCGAAGGCAATATGATCGGTCTCCATTCGCGCCGATAGTCTTAAGAATTCTTCACGTTTAGCTGGAAAGATTGCGCCTGGGGAACGGTATCTCGGCAGTTTTTTGAAAAGCAGATGGCCGAATCATTTTTTCTGGTCTGGATCAGTGGCATCCACTTCAGTCTCTTCGGATTCATCCAAGTCCAGCTTAGGAGCCACCTTCATGAACCCCGCGGGGCCGGCAGTCATAGCCAGCACAATCCATGTTACTTGAGATTTAGTTGAAACAAGATCCACCGCGTTTACCTCAGTCCCTGGTTTGGGGTTACGCAGCGCTGTTCCAAACAGGCGCAACGATTTTGCCCAGCCCGGCAGGCTGGGATGCCTCCCTCGCCAAACCACTTTGTTGGCCGGATCATTCGCGGACGGGTGCCGCTCACTTCGCGGCTGCCACCAATCGCGCACGTTGGTGCCAAACTGAATCTCGTTCGTCGTGGCGGTGCCATCCATATATCGAAAGACAACCTCCGCGATGGGTGTTCCGTCTGCAGTCGCGAAGGAGGCTCCATGCAAAATGTAAAGCGTTTCGAACTTTCCTTTCACCGGAAGTCCTTCCACCTTGTCACGATAAACTCTTCCCATCCCCGCCGGTCCCTTGCCCCATAATTGAATTAAGCCTCCAATCTGAAAGGGAACATTTCCCAGCGTTTGCGGTCCGCGCGGCACTGCCTGCCAGCATCCGGGCGCATCGAACGTGCTGTTGTTCCCTATGTCGTAATGAGCAACGAGATCAGTGGGCGTTGCCGGTTCGACGGCAACGGCCTGCCGGGCCGGTTCCTGTCTGTTCCTCCGAAATGTTAGAACGAGCACTATCCCGACCGTGAGGAGGCAAATGCACGCAACGGCTTTCCAAATCCTCGGCATAAGAAAGATACTAAGCTTTCCCGATGGCCAGGCAACACCGACTGCGCCGAAGATCTCCAGAGAAATAAGGGCAAGCGCCCGCTCTCGATCATTTCGCACGCGCGTCGTAACACCAGAGCATCGCGTGCTCCCGGATGTAGAGGCGTCCGTTCGCGACGACGGGGTAAGCCCAGGATTTTTCCATTTGTCGAGTAGGACCCGGCTGATCGGGCGGGGTGAAGCGGCCTTTGGGGTGATAGCCTTCAGGTGAGGGTTCGACGAGGGCGACATCGCCATTTTCGCCGTGCAGATAGAGGCGGCTGTCCGCATAGCACATTGAGGCCGGTGCGAGCGCGCGATCTTCCCAGACTAATTCGCCAGTCTTAAATTTAAGGCATTGCATGGCACTGCCGGTGGTTCCGTAAAGATAGTCGCCGAATCTGATGACGCCGCCGATGGCCGTTGGATTTTTCGCCGAAAAATAAGCTTCTTCAACGAAGAATTGGCCATCTTTGGCCGCGAGGTGAACCGCGCCACCGCCCGTGCCAGCCGCGGCCGCGTAGATATAATCATCACCGGCCACCGGGGTGGGGATATTGGCTGCGAATTTGCTGACTGGTTTGGAGTAGCGCCAGAGCAGTTTCCCGGAATTTGCGTCAATCCCGACCAGACCTTTGGAAAGGAGTTGAACATACTGTTTGGTTCCACCCGAGTTGAGGACGATCACAGATGAGAAGGCGGCTTCATCAGTCTCGGGCGACGCGCATTTCCAAAGAACGGCCCCGGTATATTTGTTGAGGGCGACGAGAGTCGCCTCGGAACCACCGGGCGTACAGATGAGTGCGTCTCCATCGATCAGAGGAGACTCCGCGTAGGCCCAGAGGCCGGGCTTCCCGGCGAAATCGGCGCGCAGGTTTTTGTGCCAACGCGGTTTACCGTCGGTCCTCGCGATGGAAGCAAGGTCGCCGCCCGAACTGAGCGCATAAAGATATTCGCCGTCAACCGTGGGCGTGGAGCGCGCGGCGGCGTAATTGGCTTGGGCTATGTTCGTTCCTACGTTTCCCAGTCGCGTCTGCCACAGCCGTTTGCCATCGTTCACCGAACGAGCTTGCACGTACTCGTTCTCCATTCCCTCGTTGCTGAGCGTGTAGAGATTTTCTCCAACGACTGAGAACGAAGAATAGCCGTTGCCGAGATCAGTTATTTTCCAAAGCAGTTTGGGCCCCGCGGCAGGCCATTCTTTCAGCAGGCCCGTTTCTTTTGAGGTTCCGTCGCGTAGCGGCCCCCGCCATTGCGGCCAGTCATCGGCGTGAACGAGACCCACAAGAAAAAAAAGCCTGAAGGCGAGGACGAATTCCAATTTCATAATTTGATTAACGCTCGGACAATCTGCTGGTTTTTACGTTCACTCTTTGAGCTGGAGTGAATGGCAAATGACAAAAAACCCAAGTCAAAATTGGAATCAACGAGGTTCATGCAGAACAACTGAACCTGAACCTTTGCGGGTGGACGAATCCCCTTCTGCCGGGCCGAAAAACCGCTCAACAAATTCCTGGCTGGGTGCGGTAATGCGCACACGTTTGTGCAGGA
>DASYTB010000190.1:0-8228 GCA_036002705.1 Verrucomicrobiia bacterium | reverse complement strand
TCCCTGGCCGTGGCTGACCTGGGTCATGACATCTTTGGCCTGGTCAATCGTCAGTTTGAGATTGGTGAACATGGGACGAGCCTCTTCGATCGAACCGTTCAGATTACTGACGGTATTCAAGGCGGAGGCGTAGAGAGTATCTTCATTGATCAGGCGGCCAACCGTGCCTTCTCCTTTCGCAATGTGAGTCGAAATGGCCTGGAGGTTTCCAAGGATGGCGGAGAGCTTGGGATTATTCTCCTTAAGAAAATCCGTGAAAGGTCCAAGCAGGTTGCTGAAATTCTCGCCGCTGAAATTCTTGGTCAGACCTTCCACGCCGTCAGCCACCCCTTGCAATTTGACCATGAGGGAATTGAGGTCAGGCTGCGTTTCGGCATCGAGCAGAGCATCCTGGCTGGCGCGGGGAGCGCCCGGCGAACCGAAACTGATCGAGACATAATTCTGCCCCATCAGCCCGACGAATTTGATCGAGGCTTTGCTGTCCGTCTTGATGGCGGCTTTTCGGTCCACGTTGAGAACAACTTCCACGCGATTGGAACTGAGCAGGATTTTCTCGACGTGCCCGATTTCCACGCCCGCCATCCGCACGGAATCCCCCTCCTTGAGTTCCTGAATATTGTCGAAGCGCGAGCGGACCTCGAATCCTTTGCGGAAAAGATCGCGTGTGCCGACCAATTCTAAAATAACGACACCTGCGACAAGCGCGAGCGCGAAGAAAATTCCGAGGCGAGTTTCAAGAGTGTTTTTCATACGGCGAGCGATTCTTTATTAAAGTCGGCTGTAATAAATTGCTGGATGAGCGGGTCTGGATTCGCTTTCACCTCGTTGGGCGTCCCCACAAACAATATTGCGCCGTCGTAGAGAATTGCAATCCGATCAGCAATGCCGAAAGCGAGGTGACGATCGTGCGAAACAGCGATCGACGTGACGTGAATTCGGTGATTCAGGCTAACGATCTCTTCTATAATTGTAACCGCGCTGAGCGGGTCCAGTTCACTGGTCGGTTCATCGTAGAGGATCAATTGAGGTTCGATGACCAGCGCGCGCGCGATTGAAACACGTTTTTTCATCCCGCCGGACAGTTCGTTCGGATATTTGCTCTCGATTCCCTTGAGGCCGACCAGCTCAAGCTTTTCTGCCACAATCCGCTCGATTTGTTCGGGGCTGTGGGTGCGGTGTTCCGTGAGGTAAAGGCCGACGTTCTCGCCCACCGTCAACGAATTAAGAAGCGCTCCGCTCTGGAAGACCATCGCGACCCGGTATTTGTCGAAGACGCTGGTTTGCTCATTGAGAATCGATTCTCCGTTGATCAGGATTTCCCCCTCATCCGGCCTTTCCAGACCGATAATATGCTTGAGCAGGACGCTTTTTCCGCTGCCGCTTGGCCCCATGACCACAAAAATCTCCCCCGGTTCCACGGCGAAAGTTACGCCTCTCAGGACAGTCTGCGCGCCAAACGAACGGCGCAAATCGCGCACCTCGAGGCTCACCCCTCGCTCCGCCTGGCGGTCTGTCTCATGCGGTTCTTCCGGCGCTCTCATATCTTCATGTAAAGCAGCAGGCGGCTGATGATATAATCGAGGATGATAATCAGCACGATCGAGTTAACCACCGCCTTGGTCACGGAGCGTCCAATCCCGCGAGGGCCGCCGCGTGTTTGCAGGCCCTGGTGGCAGGAAACAGTGCCGATCACGACCGCAAAGACAAAACTCTTGATCAGGCCGTTCCAGATGTCTTTCACTTCCACCATTGTTTGCAGGTTGTTGAAGAACGCCTGAAACTCAACGGCGATCTCGCCATTAAAGGCCGCGACCATGCCGCCGCCGAGCCAACCGACCAGAATAGCGAAGATCACCAGCGTCGGGAGGGCGATGCTGATGGCCACCAACCGTGGTAGGACCAGGTATTGAGTCGGATTGATGTTCATGGTACGGAGAGCATCGATTTCCTGGTAAACGGCCATTGAACCGATCTCCGCCGCCATTGCCGAGCCGATGCGGCCGGCAATCAGAACGGCCATCATGACAGGAGCCAATTCCTTGCAAACGGAAAGTCCCACCAGGCCGCCCAGGGCGCTCACGAGGCCGCGTTGGCGCAGGACTGGCCCACTCTGCAGGGCGATGACGCCGCCAATAAACATCGAGAGAATGCACGCCATGAGCAGGCTTGCATTCCCGATCTCAAAAAGCTGCTCAGCCAATTTCCGCCGCTGCCGCCACAGGCACGGCAGCGACTGAACGGTTCGCCACAGCAAGACCAGCATCTCACCGATGTTTTGAAACATATCGCGAGGGCGAGAGATTAGAGGCAAACGCGCGAAAGAGCAATAAAGGCGAATACCGGAATACTGGAATGCTGGGCTGGCAGCTCTGCTCGTGGGGAAAGAATCCGTCGCTTTACTCTTTCGTGATCGACTCGTCCAGGTTCAGCAGCACGCGGGCGAGAGTCGTCCAAGCGGCTTGTTCGTTCGATTTGCCGGCTCCGTCGGTGTCGAGAAAATCCGTGGGTTTCAATTCGCCGCTGGCGAATCTGCCGCGTTCCTTTTCGTAATAGGCCAGGAGTTTTTCCTGCTCGGCCTCGGTCGGAGGACGTGTCAGGCAACGGCGGAACAGGGCCGCGGCGGCCTGTCGTGCGTTGCCGTTTTGACTCGCGGCCCAACGACCGAGGGCGTGAGCGGCATCGGTGAAAACGTCGTCGTTCAGCAGAGTGAGGGCTTGGAGCGGTGTATTGGATTTATCACGTCGCGCCAGACAGGCTTCGCCACTTGGGCCGTCGAAGGTCGAAGTCATGGCGTATGGTGTGGTGCGTTTCGCGAAGGTGTAGAGGCCGCGGCGATAGCGGTCCCCGCCTTCATTGGTTCTCCACTGGAGCGCGCCGTACGCGCCTTCGGTGGAGACGCCCGCCGGTTGTGGAGGAAAAACGCTGGGCCCGCCGAGCTTTTGGGAAAACTGGCCGCTATCCACGAGCGCGACATCGCGGATGAGTTCGGCATCAATGCGGAAGCGCGGACCGCGGGCGAGCAGGAGATTCAGCGGGTCACGTTCGAGTAATTGCTCGGTAATATGGCTGGATTGCTGATAAGTGGCGCTCATGACAATGAGCTTGTGCATTTTTTTGAGCGACCAGCCTTGGTTGATGAATTCGACCGCGAGCCAATCGAGCAATTCTGGATGGGTGGGCAAATCGCCCTGGAAGCCGAAATCCTCGAGAGTTCGAACGATGCCGCGACCGAAGAAGGCTTCCCATTCGCGGTTCATGGTCACGCGGGCAGTGAGAGGATTCTCGGGAGAGACGAGCCATTTGGCAAAGGTGAGACGATTGGCCGGAGCATCCGAAGGCAAGGGCGGGAGGAAAGCGGGAACGTGCGGTTTCACCTCTTCCTTCGGTTGAAGAAATTCGCCGCGGTTGTGACGGTAAGTGCGGCGAAGATGATCCCGTTCATGCATCACGAGCGTCGTTGGGAATTTCGGCATGCTCGCGCGGAGGTCGGCGATTTCCTTTCGTTCTTTGCTGAGTTCAGGAGCGACCTTGGCGAATTCTTGTAATAGGAGGTCACGGTCGGCGTTTGTTTCGGAAGAGTTGTCGCCCGTCAGCTTCTTGAGTTGTTCACCGCGATATTTGAAGAGGGCAGCGTAGGCTTCGTCCGAAAGGGCGGAAGCTTTCGCGTTCTCTTCGGTTGTAATCCAAATTCGGAAATGACCCAGCGCGGCAGCGTAGTACCGTTCGAAGGTGAGGCCGATTTGAAGATTATCGGCTTCGGCTGAGGCCTCGATCAATTGAAAGACGGCATTGTGGGAGCGGCCCTGACCTCCGTCGATGGACCAGCCGCTTTGCAAATCGGAATCAATGGCTTTGGCCGCGGTATTCGCGCCGTTGGCGAAGCTTTCGGTGGCGTTCGTCAGAACAATTTGCTTTTCACCCGCCCAAACTTTGAGCGTTGAGAGCCAGAAATCTCCCTCGGGCCCTTCGTAATGGACAGTCCCGGGGCCGCGGTTGGGCAAGCGATCATCGGGAAGGACCTCCAAACGGATCGCTGTAATCCCGCGTGGCACGTTCTCGAATTTCAAGTGATACGTGTCGCTCTTCGTGAAATCGCCCGTGGCGAAAACCGAACCACTGGGCTCGATCGTCAAAACGGGCGTTCCGCTGGTGGCTCCAGCGGGCTGGAGCGGCTGCCATTCCACGAGTTTTTCGCTTTCGCGCTTGAGCCATTTCGCAAATTTACGGTCCCGCGCTTCCTTGCGCCTTTCTTCGATCGATCCGGGCCTGGCGATGTCATTGCCGAAGCTGACGCGAAAACGGCCGAGCGTGTGGCGCTGCCCAAAATCCTGGATTAACCGGATTTGAACTTCCGCCGTGTGCTTCAGTTCGAGCGGTTCGGAAAGCTGGAAGATGGCGTGCCGGTGGGGCCGTTTGTCCTTTTCCGCGCCGATGGCCCAACCGGTATCGAGCTTTCCATCAATGGCATTTTCGACGGGAAGGCTTTCCTGCGACGCGTCCGCTTCCGCGCGAGTGAACTTGAGCTTCTTCCGTTCGGTTGCTGGTTCGCCCGTGGCAACGGTCATTTCGATCTCGCTTAAGACGAAATTGCCATGATCGGTGCGGCCCGGTCCTCCCTTCACGACCTTTTCGTCAGGAATCGCTTCAAGTTGGACGTGGGTAATGCGTCGAGGTGACAGATCAAAAGTGAGTGTGTAGGTATCTTTATCCGGATTCTTGCCGCTGACCCGCCAGGAGCCGTCCTCGAGGAACTCTCCCTCCACGCCGTTGGCGGAGGAAAACTCGCCCTCGCCGGGGGTCGTCCATTCGATATTGGTTTCGGGCGGGAATCTATCACTGAGCGTCGATTCGAGACTGGCGATTTTCTTTTCGAAGGCTTCCCGCTTTTGCGCGATGCGGCGGCTTGGCACGGGAACCGTTGGCTCGTCGGCATTATTCAGGAGCGCCATGAAGCTGTAATACTCGCTGTGCTGGATCGGATCGTATTTGTGCGTGTGACATTGCGCGCAGGCCATGGTCAGACCGAGCCAGGTGGTAGCGGTGACGTGGACCCGGTCAACCATCGAGTAAAATCGATATTCCAAAGGATCAATCCCGCCCTCCTCGTTGAGCATCGTGTTGCGGTGAAAACCGGTGGCGATGATCTGATCCGTCGTCGCCCTGGGCAGCATGTCCCCGGCGATCTGCTCGATGGTGAATTCATCGAAGGGCATGTCCGTATTGAATGCTTTAATCACCCAATCGCGATAAGGCCACATGGAGCGCGGACGATCTTTTTCATAGCCATTGGTGTCAGCGTAACGTGCAAGGTCAAGCCAGCGGCGCGCCCAGCGCTCGCCATAGTGAGGTGACGCGAGCAGGTCATCGACTAAACGTTCGTAAGCATTGGGCGAGTGATCATTGACGAACGCGTCGGCCTGTTCGGGTGTCGGCGGCAGGCCGATCAGATCGAGGTAGAGTCGGCGGGCAAGCGTGTATTTGTCGGCGCGTTCCGAAGGTTTGAGGCCTTCTTTTTCAAGGCGCGCCAGGATGAAATGGTCGATTTCGTTGCGCGGCCAGCCGGTGTCCTGAACAGTCGGCAGGGATGGTCGGACCGGTTTCACGAAACCCCAGTGCGGTTTGTAAGGCGCGCCTTGCGCGATCCATTGTTTGAGAATCTCTTTTTCGGCGGTGGTGAGCGGATTTTTTGCCGAAGGAGGCGGCATGACATCGTCCTGGTCGTCCGTGGAAATTCGTCGGACGAGTTCGCTCCTTCCCGAATCGTTTGGGACGATGGCCGATTTTCCGGATTTGGCCGGCTTGAGCGCTGACTCTCGAAGGTCGAGTCGAAGTCCTGATTTGCGCGCCGCTTCATCCTGGCCATGGCATTTAAAGCAATGCCCGGCGAGGACCGGCCGAACTTCGCGGATGAAATCGAGATCTGCGGCCCGGCAAAAGATCGGGAGAAACAAAAGCAAGCGAAGCAGTGCGGGGCAAACCACGCGACAGCAAATGCCGGGCCAGGGCGAGTGATCCGGCTCCTTCAATTGGCTGCACATTTTTTCAAGCATTCGGGAGAAACATACGTAAACTTAAAAGATCGAAGGGTCAATCTTGTCGAAGGCGATTCGGCAGGGCAGGCACATCAAAAATGTCATCAACACGGTGGCTTCAACCGGCTGAAGCCGGTGTTAAGGAGAAACTCCCCGCAACTTCTCACGCGCATTGCTCCATCAATCAACCCGCCCCACGAAGTTTTCGACAAAGCTTTCGACGAAGGTCCGCGACGATGCCATTCAGTGCGCCGAGAATATCCGGAGTTTTTTTTCTTAATGAACGCTACCGTCACCGTTTCATCAGGGTCTCGTCGAGATTGAGGAGGACGTTGGCGACGGTGGTCCAGGCGGCGAGTTCGACGGCTTCGGGATTGTCTGTCTTTTCGTCGAGGCTGGCCATTTTTTTGGCTTTGTCCGTCGGAGATTTGGCGTAGTCGGAGAGGGCTTCGCCAAAGAGAACGGCGAGGCGGTTAACTTCCTTTTCGCTGGGAGGGCGGGCAAGGCAAAGTTCAAAGCCGCGGCGGATGCGTTCGGAAACGGAACTGCTGCTTTGGATCATGCGATGGGCGAGTCCCTGGGCAGCTTCGATGAAGACGGGATCGTTGAGGGTGACGAGGGCCTGGAGCGGGGTGTTGGTGCGGTTGCGACGGATGGTGCAGACTTCGCGATTGGGGGCGTCGAACGTGGTCATTGACGGATAGGGGCTGGTGCGACGCCATTCGGTGTAGAGGCCGCGGCGGAGGCGATCTTCGCCATCGCTGGTTTTCCAATCGACGGAACTGCCGAAGGCGGCGGTCAAGCCGCTGTTCGGGCGCAATGGGCGGACGGATGGGCCTTTCATTTTGCCACTCAAGAGGCCCGCGGCAAAGAGGGCTTCGTCGCGGACGGCTTCGGCGGAGAGACGAAAACGCGGGCCGTGCGCGAGGAGTCGATTGTCCGGGTCGCGATCGGAAAGCTCGGGTGTGACGCGCGAAGATTGGCGGTATGTGGCGGAGCTAACCAGAAGTTTAAGGAAACGCTTCATGTCCCATTTCTGTGCCATGAATTCGGTCGCGAGCCAGTCGAGCAGTTCCGGATGCGAAGGCAATTCGCCCTGGGCGCCGAATTCCTCGGTCGTGCGGACGAGGCCGATCCCAAAGATCTGCTCCCAAAAGCGATTGGCCATGACACGCGCGGTGAGTGGATTGTTTGTATCGACCAGCCATTTCGCCAGGGCGAGGCGGTTGGCTGGCATATCTTTTGGCAGGAGGGGAAAGGCTGCCGGGACGCCTTCCTCGACCTCTTTGCCGAGGTCCATGAAATTGCCGCGATATTGCAGGTGGGTTTTGCGGCGCTTGTCTCCCGCCAACTCACGCATGATGGGCACGCTGTGCGGCTTCATGTCATCGAGCTGCTTGTTCAGCTTCGCGATGGCATCGCGCTCCGGTTGACGCTCGGGAGCGACTTTCCGGAGATAGTGATCGGTCAATTTTTTCGTCTCCTCTTCGGTGCGGAGATCGGGTTCAGCGGCGAGAATCGCGAGCGTGCTCGAAGGAGTGTGGGCATAAGCCGGCAGATTTGTATTCCCATTGCGGGCGAGACGAAAATCGATTCCACCTTCCGCTTCAGAACTGCGCTCGATGCTCACATCCAATTTCGAACCGCTCTCCGGCATCCACGCTTTCTCCGTGAGAAGCGTCAGGAAATGGGGTGGCCCGTCATTTGAAGCGGATGCGGGTGCCCAGCCTTTTTTGGAATCCGCTTTTTCGGCCAGCAGGTTGGCGGGGTCCGTTCCCTCTTTTATTGAATCCGCGTAAGCACCGGCGAACCGCACGACCAGCGTGCTTTCGACGGCGAGTGAGACGCTGGGCTTCGGCGCCTCCTTGATCTCGCGTTCCCAAAGCACTTCCCGCTGATCGTTCAGAATCGTAATCCGAAAATTGGCCAGACGCTTCTCCGTATCGTTGTCGGTTCGGTTCCAGACGACGATTCGATTGATCTCGAGAATCGCTTTTAGGTCGAGTTCCCACCAGGGATTTTCCGAACTCTTGGTGTGAGTAACGGATTTCTTGCTGAAATCGCCTTCGGTGTTTTCGTCGATGGCCAGTTTGGCGGGCGCATCCTGATCGGTGCTGCTCTGCGAGGCTTCCCCGCTCGGGGCGACGTTTTCTTTCCCGCTGAAAACCTGGACTTCGGCGAGGGAGAGGATTTTAT
>DASYTB010000189.1:0-7422 GCA_036002705.1 Verrucomicrobiia bacterium | reverse complement strand
GCGGCTTCATGATGTTGAACACCGGCAAGAAGCCGATTGCTTCGAAGCATAATCTTCTCACGACGATTGGCTGGAAAATCGGCAAGGAGGTCACCTACGCGCTGGAAGGAAGCATTTTCATCGCCGGCGCGGCGGTGCAATGGCTGCGGGATGGATTAGGGATCATTCGCAGTTCCGCCGATGTCGAAACGCTCGCCGCTTCCGTTCCCGATAACGGCGGCGTCTATTTTGTCCCGGCCTTCGTCGGGCTCGGCGCGCCGCATTGGGACCAATCAGCCCGCGGTGCGATCGTTGGAATCACTCGCGGAACGAATGCGCGGCACATCGCCCGCGCCACGCTCGAAAGCATTGCTTTCCAGACAGTGGATGTCCTTGAATCCATGGAGGCGGATTCGGGCATTAAGATTAAAGAATTGCGCGTGGATGGCGGCGCGACGGTCGATGATCTGCTCATGCAGTTTCAGGCCGATGTCGCGAGCGTTCCAATTATCCGCCCAAAAATCAATGAGACCACCGCTTTAGGCGCCGCTTACCTCGCGGGCCTGGCCGTCGGCTTTTGGAAGAACACCGGCGAGATTCAGCATCAGTGGCAAATGGAGCGCGAATTCCGACCGTCCATGGCGGCGGCCAAAGTGAGCGAATTGAAGCGCGGCTGGGCAAAGGCCGTTTCGAAAGCCAAAGCGTGGGTTGATTAAGCGCCGCTTTAAGCTCATTGGAAATAAAGAGTCCATTTATGTCAGCATTTCTGAGTGAATTAATTGGCATGCTGTTATTGGTCCTCCTCTGCGACGGTGTCGTGGTCAACGTGGTTTTGCAGCGCGCCAAAGGGCAAAACGCGGGTTGGATCGTGATTACGGCTGGCTGGGTGATGGCCGTTTTCGTCGGCGTTTTTATTAGCTCGGTCGCCAGCAAAGCCCATCTGAATCCGGCCGTAACGATTGCGCTTGCGGCTTCGGGCAAACCCGATTGGTCCGACGTTCCGATCTACATCGCCGCGCAAACGCTGGGCGCATGTCTTGGCGCGTTCCTGGTTTGGCTGCATTACCATCCTCACCTCGCCGCCACGGAAGATGCGGACCTGAAACTCGGAGTTTTTTGTACTGCGCCCGCGATTCGCAATCCCGGAAGCAACTTCATCAGAGAAGTGATCGGCACTTTCGTCCTGATCTTCGTCGTGCTCCACATTACCAGTCCCGCCGGCGGACTTGGCTCACTCGAGGCGCTGCCCGTTGCTTTGGTCGTATTGGTAGTTGGCCTCTCGCTCGGCGGCACCACCGGCTACGCAATTAATCCAGCGCGCGATCTTGGCCCGCGCATCATGCACGCCCTCCTCCCCCCTTCGGAAGGCCTGACTTGGGAAACGTTTGATGTTTAAACTTTCTTCGAAACTGCTCCCATTTCCCTACTCGCGCAGCCACTTCGACAATTCTCGCGCGCCGTAGGTGATGATAATATCGGCGCCCGCGCGGTGCATGGCCAAATGGCTCTCCAGCATGACCGCGCGTTCGTCAATCCAACCGCGTTCACTGGCGGCTTTGATCATGGCGTACTCGGCACTGACCGCATAAGCGGCGGTGGGCAGGCCGAATTCGGTCTTCACGCGGTGGATGATGTCGAGATAGGCCAGGGCGGGCTTCACCATCACCATGTCAGCCCCTTCGGCGATATCCAGCGCGACCTCGCGCAAGGCTTCCCGGGCATTGCGCGCGTCCATTTGATAAGAGCGGCGATCCCCAAACTGCGGCGTCGATTCGGCGGCTTCACGGAATGGGCCGTAGAAAGCGGAGGCGAATTTGGCGGCGTAGGACATGATCGGCGTATGCGTCAGGCCCGTGTCGTCCAGCGCGGCGCGAATAGCTCGCACGCGGCCATCCATCATGTCGCTTGGCGCCACGATATCAGCGCCGGCTTCTGCATGGCTGACGGCCGTTTGGGCGAGGAGTTGCAGCGTTGGGTCGTTCAGAATTTCCGCAGTCTTACCGCGTTTCTCGACCACGCCGCAGTGCCCATGACTCATGTACTCGCAAAGACAAACATCCGTAATGACGAGCAATTCGGGAAACTCGCGTTTGAGCTTCCGCACCGTGTCCTGAACGATGCCATTTTTAGCGTAGGCGCCAGAAGCCTTCTCATCTTTCTTATCCGGAATTCCAAACAGCAAGATCGCGCGCACCGATGCGGCTAGAGCGCTTTCTATCTCTTTCAAAATTTCGTCGGGCGAAAGTTGAAACACGCCCGGCATCGCACCCACGGCTTTGCGAATCCCTTTCCCGGGCCGGGCGAAAAGCGGCAGCACCAGGCGCGCGCTTTTCAGGCTCGTTTCCGCCACAAAATCCCGCAACAAAGCGGAACTCCTGAGGCGGCGCGGTCTGTGAATCGGATACTCACCTGCACGTTGATGCATCTGGTTAATGTAGTTAATGTAGCGATAAACCATTGCCAAGCATGCCCAATGGTAACCTCCTCAAAGAACGCGTGGAAAACATTCCCTGCGACCAAATCGGCTGAACCAGGTCAGGCCGAATTTAATCGCCAGAAGGTCGCGGCGGAATGCCGCTCAGGCTCCCGAGCGTTCCCCCAGTCAGGGTTAAAAGCGCTCCTACTGCGCCACCGCGACTGCGGCTTGCACGCGCTGTAGATCCCGCAAAGTTGAGTTTGCCCCTGAGCCAGCCTGAGTGTCCAAACCTTGATCTTTGTTCAGATACAGCCATTTCCAGATCTCGGCGTGTCCATCGGCGAAAGAGAAGCCGGCCCCTTTATTGTGACGTGCCGTAGGCGAATTCTGCCAATCCGTGCTACCGGGCGGCTGTACAGCAAAATATCCGTCGTCCACCGTCTCTTTGCTCTCGTCCAGAAAGACCATTGCCTGGCTTGGCCCGGGGTTGACGATATCGCTCTCACGTTTGTACTGGAGATATTTGGTTCCTAGTACCCAGCTCGTATCCGGTGCCGACCCACCGAATTTTGCCGCATCACCGGCATCCGCTCCTCCCATTCGCCCTTCCATGGAATAATTCCGAATCAAGCGATTGCGCTTCATTACAGGGCTGCTTTGGAGTCCGGCCGGAAGGTCTTTCACGCCATTTGCGGCAGCGCACTGGTACATTTTTACTGAGCCGTTATACAGAAACAGCTTGCCGTTCTTAATGTCGTTTTCATTTGTAGCGCCGGGCAAGGACGAAACGTTCCCACCAATCCAGGCATACGGCGACGAAAGCCAGTTTTTCGCGATCAACTGATTATTGTCCAGAGCGTACAGCGACCAACAAAGCTGAAGTTCCTTCAGGTTGTTCATGCAATTGATGCCTTGGGTCTTGGCTTTCGCCTTCGCGAGCGCCGGCAAGAGGAGGCTTGCCAGAATCGCGATAATCGCAATGACCACGAGCAATTCTATCAGCGTGAAGGCATCTTTTCCCTCAGCCTGACGATCCTGAAACTTATTTGGCTGCATAACGTAGTTAGGTTCCCTTATTCCTTCAGAATCGGGCCAAAAATACAAGTGTGCGTTATTGCGCACGGACCCGACTCACCTGGGCAGCCCAGATTTCCTCTAGTCCGGAACGTCGTCCAGCACAAAAAGCCGCTGCATCCAATTCAAGTCTGTCTTGTCCTGCGCGTTCGCAGCGCTAATTGTGACAAATCCGCCGGTATTCTTAAAGCCTGGAACGCTTGGCCCCACCCAATGATGCACCTCCGAATGTCCGTCAGCAAAAGACATGTCGCCTCCCCTATTATGCCGGCTGGAGGGATAATTCTGCCATGTATTCGGGCTGAAAGCGTCCACGATAAAGTACGCATCATCAATTACGTATTCACTTTCATCAATGAACACGAGCGCCCCAGAAGGGCTGGGATTCTTAATGTCCGAGGCCTTCGACCAGGATTTATGGGGATATTTTCCTGTGGTAAGGCTATCGAACAAAGCAGGATCACCGCCCATCCGGCCCTGCATTGAAAAGCTTCTGACGCGCTTAACTTTGTTTTTTCCTTTCGGCGGCCACAAGGGATCTGCGGGGCAGGTGTAAATGCCGTATGAGGTGTTGTACTTCCAAAGCTTCCCTTTATCGATCCACGATTTGTTCGTTGCTGCATCCATCCCTCGGTCGAAATTCGCCAGGTCGCTGCTTAGCTCCCATTGCGCTCCATCAATCCAGGCATTGGCGTCAAAGGTATTCGGCACGAGGCGATCGTTGAAATCGAGCGAATAAAGGGTCCAAGCCAGCGAAAGCTGCTTCGAATTGCTCATGCAAACAATCCCTTGACCTTTTGTTTTCGCTTTGGCCAAGGCTGGCAAGAGGAGACTTGCCAGAATGGCGATGATGGCAATAACGACAAGAAGTTCTATGAGCGTGAAGGCCTTTATTCCCTCAAGCCGACGGTCCTGAAGCTTTTTCGGCTGCATAGCAGTTGGTTGGTTTCCGTTATCCCTCCAGAATTAAGGGTAAAATGCAAGTGTGTGTTGCGAGGCACGGTTTGACACGGTTTTTGCTGATTTTTATTGATGGTGCGGGGGCCCCTGCCGAGCTTTCTGCTAATCCACCCACCTTTTGTCTGTGTGCAGCTAAGCTGCAGCTATTTCATTTGCCGAAACCGCTTGCATTCCTTTCGTGTCTCAGCTTTTGTAATTTTATGAACCTGATTACCACTTCTCACGACCGCCGTTCATTTCTGCGCCGCGCCACCTTTGCCAGCGCGTTATTCTCGGTGCCGGGCCTGTTCGCCGAGGAACTTTTCCGCACTCCACCGCAAACAGAAGGGCCTTTTTATCCCGATAAACTACCGCTCGATACGGACAATGATCTGATCATCGTGAACGACACCACGACGCCTGCTCTGGGCGAGATTACGTGGTTAAGCGGCCGCATCCTGGACAACCGGGGCGAACCGATCCGAAACGCGCTGGTGGAAATCTGGCAGTGTGATGCGACCGGTATTTACATCCACACCGGCAGCAGCGCCAAGGCGCCCAAACGAGATAAAAACTTCCAGGGTTTTGGCCGTTTTCTGACCGGCTCCAGCGGCGAATATGTCTTTCGCACGATCAAACCGGTGCCCTATCCGGGCCGGACGCCGCACATTCATTTCGCGATCAAGATCAAAGGCCGCAAGGAATTCATCACGCAGTGCTACATCGAAGGCAATCCGCTGAATGAAAAGGACGGGATCTATCGCGACCTCAAAACGGAGCGGGAGAAGCGCGCGTTGACAATTCCATTTACCCCGATGAAGGGCTCGCGCATCGGCGAACTCACTGCAAAATTCGATATCATTACGGGCATTACTCCCGAAACGGCGTAGTTGCAGCGTATTTCAATTAACCACGAATGACAGGCAATCCGTCAAAGACCTCATTCGTGTCTATTGGTGCTTTCGTGATTTTAACTGAGATTTCGCCGCTTATCCCAAACGGTTCTTTCGTTCCAGATCGAGCAATAATTTTTTCCGCCACACCCCACCCCCATACCCGCTCAAGCTTCCGTCATTCGCGATGACTCGATGGCAGGGAATGATCAGATATAATCGATTTTGCCCATTCGCCCGTCCGACCGCCCGAACGGCCTGCGGGATTCCGAGGCGCTTCGCGATTTCCCGATAACTGGCCGATGTCCCATACGGAATGCTTCGCAAAGCTTCCCAGACCTTCAATTGAAATGGGCTTCCTTCCCGCCGGTACGGAACGCTGAATTCCGTCCTCTTTCCCGAAAAATAATCTGAAAGTTCGCTCTTCAACCCCATCAAAAGAGCATTTTCACCAGGCACCAGCGGCCGGCGCATCCGCCGCCGCATTTCGCGAAAATTCCCGCTTAACCCGCGCCGGTCCGCGAACTCCAGCAAGACTAATTCGCTCGCGGTCGCGGCCGCCAGCATCGGCCCGAGCGGCGTCGAAAGAACCGAGACATGGATCGGTTCGTTGCTCTCATTGACACTGGCACTGCGGCCCGGCGCCGTTTTGAACGTATTTCGGAACGCTTCCCGGAACCCGCTATGCGAATCGAATCCCGCCTCAAAAACCGCCTCATCCAAACAGCCACCGGTCCGAATCGTTTCGAACGCGCGTGACAACCTCACCCCTCGCGCCCACGCCGCGAACGTCATTCCATAATTCGTTCGGAACCAGCGCCGCACCCGTTCCGGCGTGAGATTTTTTTCACGCAGTCGCGCCGCGTCGAACCGCGTTTCCGGATTCTCTCGCACCGCCCGCATCAGCGACTCGATCCACTCCGGCGGTTCGCCCGACGCCAGCTCGGGACGGCACCGTTTGCACGGCCGATATCCCGCCCCCAAAGCAGCGGCCATATTCGGAAAAAATTCAATGTTTTGGCGCTGCGGCAGTGAAGGACACGAAGGCCGGCAGAAAATCCCCGTCGTTTTCACCCCGAACAAAAATAGTCCATCATAACTCGCATCCCGCCTTTTCCAGGCCCGTTCCATCTCCTCGATGTTCAAATCCGATTCAGCTTTCACACTCACGCGACCACCTTACCCCACCCGTCCACCGAAAAAACGACATCACATTTGCGGATTAGCCCTCGCACCACCCCGTTCTTAAACGTCGTCATAACTTTGTCGCAGTGGTAATCCTATTCCTGGCGAAGCCGCTCCGTGAGGCCTGAGTTGAGAGGGGCTGAGAGGGCGGGCTTCAATAAATTCCCTTGTGAGTTAAGCTCGAATCTTTAGTGTCTGTCTCGGTCACTACTAGGGAAGTTATGAGTTTCAGATCATGGCGGCGGTTTTTTCTTGGCGCCATTTTACCTCAGTTTTTTGCAACACAAAGTGCGTTCAGCGCAGGCCCCGCGCTTCAGATCCGCATCGGTCAATCTGGAACGGTCCAGATCAACTGGGCGAATGATCCAGCAGCGGTGCTGGAATCGATCAGTCCTTTGGCCGTACCGGGAGGATGGCAGCCGGTCTCCGACCAACCGAGCCTTGATGGCGGGTTGCTCTCCATAACTTTGCGCGCGGGCGATACAAGCCGCTTCTTCCGGCTGAGAACAACGGCCGGACTGACCACGATTATCGAAACTTCCCCCGTGGACGGCGAAGGAGATGTGGCTGTGACCCGGGACACGATCATGCGGCTCAGCAGCCCGCTGGCCGCGAACACCATTCTCACTTCAGACCATTTCTATGCGACGTCCGGTGGGCGTAAATTGCTCACGCGGGTCGAACTCTCGAGCGACCGCCGGACCGTGACGCTTTTTTATCTCGAACCAATCCCAGGCAGCGCCCGGGTCTCGGTCGTGTTGGATGCCAGCGAGATTTTCGATGCCCAGGGAAAATTGCTCGATGCAGATGGCGACGGCGCACCGGGCGGAGTGAAGCGATTGATCTTCGACACGTTGAGCATTACGCCAGTGCCTCAAACGGCGGTGGTCGGGCGGGTCTTTGCCGCGGAGCAGATCCGTATCGGTGGCAATCTGA
>DASYTB010000188.1:0-5417 GCA_036002705.1 Verrucomicrobiia bacterium | reverse complement strand
CACTTTCCAAATGACGGGTTCGATCTTTCAGCCTCTTGTCGGCTTGTATACGGATCGACACCCCAAACCGTATTCGCTGGTGCTAGGAATGGGGGCGACGTTTTGCGGTCTCGTGCTGCTAGCTCTCGCCCCTCGCTACGAATGGATACTGGTGGCTGCAGGTGTCGTTGGCCTGGGCTCCGCGATTTTTCATCCAGAATCCTCGCGCATGGCGAGACTTGCCTCCGGCGGACGCCACGGGTTTGCCCAATCGGTTTTCCAGGTTGGAGGGAATGCGGGCACTTCTCTCGGGCCGCTCCTGGCCGCCTGGATCATCGTGCCTCACGGGCAAAGATATATCCTCGTGTTTACCGTCCTGGCCTTAATCGGGATGATCCTTCTCTCGCGCGTCGGCAACTGGTATGCCGCTGAATTAGCTGGGCGCCGAACCGCACGATTGAAAGCGGAAACCGCCAGCGGACTCCCAAAAAAGACAATCGCCCGTTCCATGGCGGTGTTGCTGGTCCTCATGTTCTCGAAGTTCTTTTATCTCGCTTCGATGACGAATTATTACACGTTCTATCTGATCCAAAAATTCGGCCTGTCGGTTCAGCAGTCGCAACTTTATCTCTTTCTCTTCCTTTTCGCGGTGGCCGCCGGGACCATTGCGGGCGGGCCCGTCGGCGACCGCATTGGGCGGAAGTTGGTCATCTGGATTTCAATTCTTGGGATGTCCCCTTTCGCACTCCTCTTGCCGCACGCGAATCTATTTTGGGCCGCGGTGCTCTCGATGATTGTCGGCTTTTTGATGGCATCAGCCTTCCCCGCCATTCTCGTGTACGCGACTGAATTGTTACCGGGCAAAGTAGGACTGATCGCCGGACTGTTTTTCGGCCTGGCCTTCGGCATGGCTGGAATCGGGTCCGCCGTTCTGGGCAAATTGGCCGACGCAACCAGCATCGCCTTCGTAGTTTCGGTCTGCGCCTATTTACCGTTGCTCGGATTGTTCACCGGCTTTTTGCCAAACCTAAAGCACCCGCGCAGCGCTTAAACGTAGGGATCAAAAATGAATCGCGCGGCCATCGACGGCCAGTGCCGCTTCCTTGATCGCTTCCGGCAAGGTCGGGTGCGCGTGACACGTCCGCGCCAGGTCCTCACTGCTCGCGCCAAACGCCATGGCACTGACGGCCTCGGCGATCAGTTCTCCAGCGCGCGGTCCGAGAATATGGATTCCAAGAATGCGATCGGTCTTTTCGTGCGCGAGAATTTTGACTCGCCCTTCGACCTGCCCCAGCGATTGGGCCCGGCCATTGGATCGAAAGGGGAACGAACCTTTGCGGTAAGGAATGCCTTGCTCTTTCAGTTGCTCCTCGCTCAGGCCCACGGAGCCAATCTCCGGATTCGTATAGCAGACGCCGGGAATTGTGTTGTAATCCACATGACCGTGCCCGGTCGCAATTCGCTCAACGCAGGCCACCCCTTCTTCCTCGGCCTTGTGCGC
Source organism: Verrucomicrobiia bacterium (assembly GCA_036002705.1). Taxonomy (GTDB): domain Bacteria; phylum Verrucomicrobiota; class Verrucomicrobiia; order Limisphaerales; family SXQI01; genus DASVNK01. Next base: position 3,937 of record DASYTB010000188.1, on the reverse strand, counting down.
AAGCATCGGGCCGGCAATCACGTCGCCAATCGCGTAGATGCCCGGCACGGAAGTGGCGAAATGTGGATCCACCTCAATCCGTCCGCGTTTGTCCGTGCGAATTCCTACGTTTTCCAGGCCGAGCCCTTCCGTGTTTGGAACGCGCCCTACCGCGACAAGAACACGATCACACGGGATCGGTTGGTCGCCTTCGCATTCCACGACCGCGCCGTTTCCATCGGCACGCGCTGCGGTTACTTTCTTTCCAAGGTGAAACTCAAAACCCTGCCGTTCGAAAAGCTTTTGCGCTTCGGCCGCAATTTCCGAGTCAATTCCGGGCAGGATCTGATTGAGATATTCGATTACTGTTACTTTTGCCCCCAGTCGCAACCAAACCGACCCGAGTTCCAGCCCGATAAAGCCAGCCCCGATCACCACCAAATGCTTCGGAACTTCCGCGTAAGAAAGCGCTTCGGTGCTCGTCCCGACGCGTTCGCGATCTAGTTCAATTCCGGGCAAACTCGCCGGTTTGCTCCCGCTCGCGATGATGATATTCTTCGCGGTGACCGTTGACTTTCCCTCCTTCCCTTCGACCTCGATCTTCCCCGGGGCGAGCAAGCGCGCGGCGCCGTGAGAACGCGTCACCTGATTCTTCTTGAAGAGCCCTTCCACCCCTTTCGTGAGATTGAGAACAATCTGGTATTTGCGCTTGAACATCGCGGGCAGGTCCAGTTCGACACTCGGCAGCTTAATGCCATGCGCGCTGAATTTCGTTTTCGCCTCGTGGTAAAGCTCGGTTGATTCGAGAAGCGCTTTGCTCGGAATACAGCCGACACGCAGACAAGTCCCGCCGAGCACCGCTTCCTTCTCGATGCACGCGGTCTTCAGCCCGAGCTGCGCCGCCCGAATAGCGGCCACGTAACCGCCAGGTCCCGCTCCGATAATGGCCAGATCAAAATCAGACATTTAATTGAGCTTACCATCGCCTTCCTACAGTGTCATTGGCTTCCAGCCTGATGCTCATTGACGCGGGCGCGGCTGGTCGGGTGGTGCCTCCCTATGTCGCCAACGTTCGATGGCCTTTATGGCCCACGGAAGCAATCAGCAAAATAGCTCTGGAATGAAGACTGCGGGAGCAATTACAACTCACGCCTGCAAGTTCCGGCGTAAACGAGACAGCAGATGAATTTATCGGTTTCCATCAAAGCCTTTCGAATCTCCGTTTGGGCCGCCCTTCTCATTATGCTTATCTGGTTGGGGGCGAGCCTAATGGCGCCGCCCAAATCGTCGGTTGAGATTCTTCCGCCTGATCCAAACATCATCAGCACTTCGCTCGCGGCTCGCTTGTGGAAATTTGCGCCGAAATGGGTTTACCGCCTCAGGGACTCCTTATTCGGACCGCGCCCAAGCGTCACGTTACAGACGGTCTTCTTCAGCCTTCCTCAAGCACCGCCGGACGACGTCTTGAAGGAACTCTTCCGCCAGCCGGTTTTCAGCGATGCTCATGGAATCAAAGTTTGGATCGCGGACTCGCGCGCCTTGAAGAGACTTCGCGCTTTCCTCGAGAGGGCGCAAGGAGACCGGGTTGAATTCGCTCCCAAAGTTACCACTGGAACTGGAACCCCATGCTCCGTATTTGCGGGGCAATCAATCGCTTTAAGCGGGCGGACGAACGATGTGGGATTGGACGTGCGGTTCCTTCCAACGCTAAGCAAGATTTCAATGGAGCTGTTAATGTTCGCAAGTTTCACGGAATTCTCGACGAATTTCGAACGCGGCCTCAGCGGTTCGAGCAACTTTATCTCGATACGCACAAACCTGGCTCTTTCAGCGAAGCTCCAAATCCCAAGGACCTCCGGCGTATTTCTACTTTCAGCAAACCAATCGGCTGACGGGAGGTTCACCGCTTTGATGCTGCTCCCGTAGCCGGGACGGAGCGAAGCTCGGTTAGGTCCCAAAATTCGCGCGCCGCAGCCACTCGCGATGCCGCTGGCGTTCTTCATTTAAAATGCATTCCACACTTCGGGCTTGCTCCGGAGTGAAACGGCATTCGTCCGGCAGGCGGTCGCAGCAAATCCCGCAAACTTCGTGGCGCCTGCTGTAGATGAGCGAATTGCAACTGGGGCATCTCCGCTCGCGTTCGCTATGGACCCCTCGGGAGAACAGCCCTGACCCGAATAGTTCGAAATCCCCCGAATCCCAGTCCTGAATCTTCCAAGCAAGCGCACCCATGCCCTTATAAGACTCCCGCGCCACAGAAATGGTGCATTACATTTTTGTAAGCTGATTGGAATGCCGCATGACAAACCTTCCGTGGACGCCATTCCGCTTTCTTCTCCACTGCCAAACTGTAATCTCCTCATCGACCCATGAATGAAGTGGCTCGCCCAGAGGAATTGCACGCGGGAAAACCTGTTCCGCCGAAGCTGATTCCCTCGCTTGGACTTTTCAGCGCCACGATGTTGGTGGCCGGCGGGGTGATCGGCTCGGGTATCTTCCGGAAGCCAGGAGTGATGGCGGCGCAAGTAGGGTCGCCCGAGGTGTTGCTCGGCGTTTGGCTGATTGCGGGGGTTGTGTCGCTGCTCGGAACCTTGAGCAACGCGGAGCTCGCGTCAATGATGCCGCAGACCGGTGGGCAATATGTCTATCTCCAGCGCGCGTATGGCTCGTTCGTCGCGTTCCTTTACGGCTGGGCTTACTTCGCGGTCATCCAGTCGGGCTCGATCGCGGCGCTGACCTATGTTTTCGCGGAATATAGCACGCGGCTGGCGCCCCTTCCCCAAGCCTCGCCTGCTCTCGCTCACCTTGCGCTTCATCTGCCTCTAATTGGCGATGTCACTCCCTTTGCTGACCTTGGGATTAAGGCGCTCGCGACGGCCGTCATCCTGGTCCTGACCATTGTGAATTATCTTGGTGTTCGATTCGGCGGCATCGTGCAGAATATTTTTTCTCTGGCAAAAATGGTGGCCATGATCGCCCTGGCCCTCGCGGTGGCACTCACGCCTGGAGTCGCGCGTATAGAAAATCTCACGACGCCGAGCAGCGTCATTCATCCCACCGGCCTGGCCTGGTGGGCCGCCATCGTTGCCGCGCTGCAGGGCGCCTTCTGGGCTTACGATGGCTGGCACAAGATCACCTACATCGGCGGCGAATTGAAGCATCCCCAGCGCGACCTGCCCCGCAGCCTGATCCTCGGGATATTCCTCGTGGCCGGCCTTTATCTGCTCATGAGCACTATCTACTCACTTGCCCTTCCCATCGACGTCATGGCGCAATCCAAATTAGTCGCGGCCGATGTCGCCGAACGCTGCCTCCGCGGCGGCGGTAAATGGATCGCCGTCGCCGTCATGCTCTCGACCTTCGGCGCGACCAATGCCGTGATCCTCACCAGCGCCCGCGTCTATTTTCGGATGGGTGAAGAAGGCAACGCGCCAGCCTTCCTGGGATGCGCCCATCCGCGCTTTCATACGCCGGCAGCTTCCCTCGTCCTGCAGGCGATCTGGAGCATCCTGCTCTTGTTCAGCGGCACCTTCGATACACTCACCGACACCCTGATCTTCGTGAGCTGGTTTTTCTACGTGGCGAACGCATGGGCCGTGATTGTTCTCCGTCGGCGCGAACCCGAAGCGGCACGCCCTTTCAAAGTGCCGTTTTATCCCGTGATTCCGCTGGTGTTCATCGCCTTCGGATTAACCTATCTTGTCCTGACTCTTTATAACGACGTGGAAACCTATCGCAAAGCGAGCGCCGCAAGCCAACCCGCGATGCTCAACTGCGCGCTTGGATTGGGGTTGGTCCTCCTGGGAACGCCAATTTATTTTTATTATCGATCGGGAAAGCGTCGGGACGCACGTGCTGCTTTAGCGAACGGGGCACAGCCTTGAAAAGGCGGACTAAAGCCGATAGTTGACACGGCCCGGTTTGACGCCGTACCCCAAAGGGGCTGTGATTAGTGAAA
>DASYTB010000187.1:0-3345 GCA_036002705.1 Verrucomicrobiia bacterium | reverse complement strand
ACCTGCCTCGAAGAACTCACCGAAGACCAGCTTTGCCAGATTCTCACCGAACCGCGCAACGCGCTCACCAAGCAATTCGCGAAGCTGCTCGCGCTCGATGGCGTCGAATTGGAATTCTCAAAGGACGCCGTCTCGGAATTAGCGAGCCAGGCCATCAAGAAAGGCACCGGCGCGCGCGCTCTTCGCGGTATTCTCGAGAAGCTGATGCTTGATCTCATGTACGAAATTCCGAGTTCGGAAGACATCGCCTCCGTGAAGATTACCCGCTCGGTTGTGCGCGATGACGGCAAGCCGATCATCCGCCGCAAAGAGAAGCAAGCCGCCGCCTGATTGCGTCCGCAAACTGCGGATGCGTATTTCCTTTCCGCGGGATTCTTTCCCCGCTAAACAGGGCACGTCGTATGAATGACCAAATACCAAATACCAAATACCAGGAAAGCTTGGTAGCGCAGGTTGGAAGCCTGCGCTACGCGACTACCTTGTCTTGGAGCTTGGTGTTCGGTCATTCCTTGGTCTTTGTTATTTGGCATTTGGTCATTGCGTAGCATGTCCGCTCCCTTCAAAGCCGAATCGTTCATTGCCGAGCACGTGCGCGGAATCCCGCGGTCGGGCATTCGCGAATTTTTTGATCTGGTCCAGAGCACCGCGGGCGTGATCTCGCTCGGCGTGGGCGAACCGGATTTCGTCACTCCCTGGCACATCCGCGAAGCGGCCATCTACGCATTGGAGCGTGGCAAAACGAGCTACACCTCAAATCTCGGATTATTGAAACTCCGTGAGGCGATTAGCGCCAATATCGAGAAAAAATTCGGGATCAGCTACGATCCGAAAAACCAGATTCTCGTCACCGTCGGCGTCAGCGAAGCGCTCGATATCGCGTTGCGCGCGGTGGTGAATCCCGGCGACGAGGTCATCTATCACGAACCTTGCTATGTGAGCTATTCGCCCAGCGTGGCCTTAACCCACGGCACCGCCGTCCCGGTCTCATGCAAAGCGGAAAACGGTTTCGCGGTTAGAGCCGAAGCGATTGAAGCCGCGATCACGGCGCGCAGCAAAGTCATCATGCTGAATTTTCCCACCAATCCCACCGGTGGCACGATGACTCGTACGGACTTGCTGAAAATCGCGGAAGTGATTCTGAAGCACAATCTGCTCGTGATCACTGATGAAATTTATTCCGAACTCACTTTCGAGGGCCAGCACGTGAGCATCGCCTCTCTTCCGGGAATGCGCGAGCGAACCATTTTCCTGCACGGATTTTCGAAGGCCTATGCGATGACCGGCTTCCGCATTGGTTACGCGTGCGGTCCGTCCGATTTGATCGAGGCGATGATGCGCGTGCACCAATATTCGATGCTCTGCGCCAGCATTATCAGCCAGGAAGCCGCGATTGAAGCGCTCAACCATGGCGAGTCGGACACCGTCGAAATGCGCGAACAATACCGCATCCGCCGCAATTACATCGTGAACGCGCTCAATCAAATGGGATTGAAGTGCCATTCGCCGCGCGGGTCTTTTTACGCCTTCCCAAATATCGAATCGACCGGCTTGAGTTCGAAAGATTTTGCCACCCGGCTCTTGAAAGAAGAAAAGGTTGCGTGCGTACCCGGCGGTGCGTTCGGGCCGAGCGGCGAAGGTTTCATCCGTTGCTGTTTCGCCACCTCGTTGGATCAAATCCAAATCGCCACCGAACGCATGGGGCGCTTTGCGGCCAGGGCAAAAGAGGGCTGAAGCCACGCATGCCGAAAGCCGTCTTACGGACCGATAGCGCGAAAGGCCTTGGCAGGGGCCTGGGCCAGTTGATGAATGGCCAGGAGGTCGCCGGAAAAGCCGCGCAAGACGGACTCACCCGGCCCGAAGCGCAAACGATCAAAGTCGAATTCGGCCGCGGGCTGACAACTCTCGTTTCAGCGCAACCGGCGGCGAAAGAGGAACCAAAAAAAGTGCTGATCCCAGCCTGGTTCTTTTTCGCCGCGGATATTCTGCTGCTCGCGTTCGCCGTCGCCGTTTGTTTCGATGGGTCGCAACCCTTTGATCTCGGGACGTTCGCTTTCGCTTTCGTGAGCGTTGGCTGCGCCGCGATGCTCGGATTGATCGGCGTGTTCCGCGCGGCCGCGAACAGCGGGAGTTGACTAATTCGAATTCTGCGCCATCAAACCTTTGCCGAATCGCTGGATCATGTTTTCAAGTTCACCGAGCGAGAATGGTTTGCGGAGATAATTTTCGCCATGAACGAGCGGCACTTTCGAGTCATAATCGGCGGCGATATTTCCGCTGATGAAAATGATTTTCAGGGACGGCCTTAGCCGAAGCAGTTCCAGAGCAAATTCATCACCTGATTTGCCCGGCATGACGATATCTGTCACTACGATATCAATCTCGTCGAGTTGATGGCCAAAGCGCTGCATAGCCTGCGCCGGGGAATCGGCTTGGAGAACGGCGTGGCCATCGAGCTGCAGCGAACTGAATAAAAGCTCGCGCAGGTCCTTCTCGTCATCAACGAGCAGGATCGTTCCCGCAAAAGGATGTTCGTCCCCGTCCATGTCACCAATATCGCCCCTGGGCCAATAAAATGCGCGGCAAAATTTGTCATTCCTTCAGCTTGAGTTTGCGGAGCTTGGGCGCAATGACGGCCTGGCAGTAGGGATTTTTATTTTTATTCCGCCGGTAGTAGTCCTGGTGGTAATTCTCCGCTTCGTAAAACGGTCCGGTCGCGGTGATCTCTGTGACGATCGGTTTGGAGAATTCTTTCGCCGCGCCGGTTTTGGATTTCTCGGCGATTTCCTTTTGCTCGAGTGTCGCATAGAAAATCGCGGAACGGTATTGGGTTCCAACGTCCGCCCCCTGGCGGTTGAGGCTCGTGGGATCGTGCAGGTGCCAGAAGGTGTCGAGGATTTGACCGAGTTTGACTTTTGCCGGATCGAACGTGATCTGCGCAACTTCCGCGTGGCCGGTCGCGCCGGTGGAGACCTCGTCATAGGTAGGATTTTTCGTGTGACCGCCCATGTAGCCCGGTTTCACGGAAATCACGCCAGGAATCTGCTGGTAAACCGCCTCGGTGCACCAAAAGCAGCCCGCTCCCAGCGTGATGACTTCATTGGTTGCGGCGCTGTTCTCAATGGTGAGGCTGCAACATGCCGCCAGGAGAAGCGCGGCGAAATACCCGGAATGATCAAACATGGCGAAATGTTTCATAATTCGGGGTCGGAATCAATTTCTGCTTTGGCTTTCCGGGGAGCTCCGTTGGGCCGTGGCTGGCGCGTACAAATACGTAAGGGCTAGTTTTGGCGGTGTGAGGCTCTGCCGAGTCCCCTCACCGACGAACCATACTGCAGAAAGCTCGGC
>DASYTB010000186.1:0-2663 GCA_036002705.1 Verrucomicrobiia bacterium | reverse complement strand
CGTGCGGGAGCGGAGAATGCCGGTGAGCCGTTCGCCGCCCGGCGGGAGGCTACAGAGGAACGTGGCCTTCTGCCCGTCGGAGGAGACTCGCTCCTGCAAGAACCAGGGATTCGCGCTGACCGGTTTTCCGGGAACGGGAAGATTCCACCAGGACTGATTTTTTGAATCGGAGGAATCAAACAAATCCTGGGCGAGATCAGCGCCCCACGCGCGCATTTCGGGCGCGGTCGCAACTCCGCGTTGGGCACTGCCTTCCTGGATGGCGTTGAAGAAGGACAACTGCTGATCGGCATCGTCCTTGAAATGTTCGCGAATGTAACTGGCCAGCTTCGGCGCATCGGATTCCGGAACATAACGGGCGGCATGGCGGACGTATTCGCTAACGCGTGCGCTTGGTTCGGTGCTGGATTGGATATGGGCGAGCAAAAACGCGGCGGCATCGGTGTTCGTGACGCCAAGGCAAACATCGGCGATGGCTTTGGCGTCCTCCGGTTTGTAGCGCATGTAGGTCAAGACCGGGCCGCCTTCCTTCAATTGATTGCGCAGCGCCATGCGCGCGGTGTGCCGCAAATGATCATCTTCGGCGGGGACGCGGGAAAGGAGCGCCAGGAGCGGGCGAACATACATTTCCGATTCCGGATAGCGGCCGAGAGCATCGGCGGCGGCGCGTTGGACGAGCGCATCCGAATCTTTCAGGGCCTGCACGCCGATGCTTTGGCGCAGCGCGCTGAAATCGGGAGTTTCCGACAGGATATGCATGACGTGCGTGCGGACGGTGCGATCGGGGTTGGCAGCGAACTTTCGCAGAGTTTCGGGTTTGAGGGCGTGCAAACGCTGCAAGGACCAAAGTGAATGGACGACCTCGGTGCTGGGCGCGGCTTTGTCCTTGAGGGCTTTTTCGAGCGATTCGACGGCGGTTTCGCCAAGGCGGTCCCCGAGTTCATTCATGGCCAGCATGCGCCGGGGCAAATTCGGGCTGCGAAACTCCGCGATCAATTGATTGGCGTCAGCCTTCGAAAAGTCGGGCAGGCCGTGGAGCGGTTTGCCGGTGTAACTCACTTTCCAGATCCGGCCACGTTCGCGGTCGCGACCGGGATGCGTGAGTGGGACTTCGTAGTGGCCGATGATGCGATTGTAAAAGTCGGTGACGTAGAGCGCGCCGTCGGGTCCAAGCGTCTCGTCATTCGGCCGAAACCAGGGATCGGTCGTCGTCAGGAAAGGTGATTCATGTTTGGCGCGTTTAGTGGAACCGCTATGGATGATTAGGGTGTCGCGGTCAAGACGGCTGCTCATCACGTCGCCGGTCAAAGCCATGTTTTGAAATTCTTCGGGCCAGAGATCGTCCTTATACAAAACGATGCCGTCAATGGCGGTCGAGCCATGCTGGTGATACATGATCTCCGGAGCGAAGCCGAGTCCATCGTGCGGCTTGCCAAAGCTTGGGTAGTAGGCGCCGCGCAAAAGCTCGTAGATTGGCTCGCTGTGGCAATCGGACGAAAAAAGGCTGCCGGTTTCATCAAAACACAAGCCGAAGGGATTCACCTGGCCGTAAGTGTAGGATTCGATATGCGAGCCGTCCGTGGCGATGCGATAGGTATTCCCGCTGTGGACATTGATTTCGCTGCCATCCGGCGCGCGAACATGCGAAATGTTATTGTAACCATGCGTGGCGTACATCCAGCCATCGAAACCGCGCCGGAAGGAGGCCTGGTTGCCATGCGTATCGCGCTGCCAGCCGAACGGGCCATATAAAATCTCGCGTTTGTCGGCTTTGCCGTCGCCATCCGTATCCTGGAAATACCAGATGTTCGGGATGCTCCAGGCGATCACGCCGTTTTTGTAAGGATAAATGCCAATGGGAATATTGAGCTGATCGACAAACGTGGTCACCTTGCGGGCACGGCCATTCTCATCGAAATCCTCGAAAATCTTGATTGAATCGCGGCCCTTCCGATCCAGCGGGACGGGGAAAGGATATTCGCGCGAGGAGCTGACCCAAAGGCGGCCCTTCGTATCGAAAGCGATATTCATCGGCTTATTGATATCCGGTTCGGACGCGACCAACTGAATTTTAAATCCGGGAGGAAGCTGAAACGCTTGCTGTTCCTGTTCGGTCGTGAGCGGTTCGGTGGTGCGGACGTTCTCCGCGAAGGGGTCCGCCGCAAAATTCAGGCAAAGGCTGGCCGCGCTGGCAGCCGCAAAAACCAAGAGGGATTTCATGGAGGGCAAAATGTAACGGGAGGCGCGAGGCAACTCAAGGATTGCTGTTTGGGAAATGGTGGCTCGATCGTTTGACTGCAAAGGGGACAGAGCCGTACACCGTTTGGGACGACTTCGGAGGTGCAAAGCGGTACGATTCATAGGCTGCAAACGTGAGCTTGTACATGAAAATGTTGACTGCTTTTCGCGCAAAATCGTTCGGAGTTGCTGCGGCGGATAGTCTTGCGCTGGAAAATTGCCAAAAGCTTTTTGGATGGTTCTACAAGATTTTGTAAGCGTCGTGAAGCCCTGCCGCGTAAACCGGGATCAGAATCGCGGGAGGATGCTGAATAACTTTGGGAACCGTTCTCAGACGTCGAGGAAAAACGTGAGAGACTTCTGCTTACCGAAGGTCTCGACGGATTGTGTGGGTTAACTATAGGGAGGAAAAGCTCGACGAGAGG
>DASYTB010000185.1:0-11225 GCA_036002705.1 Verrucomicrobiia bacterium | reverse complement strand
AATCCTCCATCGGTCGCCGCCCAAAGATTACCTTCGCGATCATCGAGCAGCGCGTTCACAGCAGGTTGCTGCTCACCTTCGAGAAGCCGAACAAACTCGAACGCGGCCCCGTTGAATCGGCTGAATCGGCGCAGGCCTCCTTTGTGGAACCAGCCCCAAATGGCTCCGTTTTTCTGGCGGTACAAGAATTCTGGAAAAACCTCAGGAGTGATTCTTTCCCAAACGCATCGAGCCCACCCGCTTCGCTGCTCGACGTCGTTTCCAACCTCCCAGATCCACGTCGAAGAAGCCCACAGGAACCAATCCTCGCCCTCTCCAGCTATTGTCCGACAAGGCCAGGAGTCGGTGGGATATGATGGCCGGCCGATTCCGGATTCAAGATCAAAAGCCTTATTTCGTCCTCCTTTTAAAAGTTCCTCCCATGTCTTCACCCCGGACAGCGGAGCCGGTCCTTGGGAAGTAACGACTACCGCATCTCCATTCGGCAGGACCATCAACGCATGCGAAGGAACATCCTCCCGCACCCGCACAAACGGGCCAGCCGGAAATTCACCAACGTCCTCCCCGCGAATCCACAGCTTGCCTGCGGGATCAACCAGCAATTCCCAAATGGACTGTTCACGCAAACCCATCTCGGCTGTAAAACGCGTCCATTCCCCGTCGTGATATCGCACGAGGCCGCCATGCGTGCCAATCCAAAGACTTCCATCCGGAGTCGCCGCCAACGCATTCACGGCATCGTTCGCCAAAGCCGGTGTGTTGTACTGGTTGAACACCGTGAAGTGCAGCCCATCAAATCGCACCACACCAAACCACGTTCCCAGCCACAAATAACCCTCCGGTGTTTGCGCCAAGGAGGAAATCCGGTTCTGCGGCAAACCATCGTCCGTCGTCCAACGGCGAATCGTGAACTCGTGCGAAATCGGTTCTTCGGCTTCGGCCCTCGAAATCGCCACATTACCCGCCAAGACAACACAAACGAACAGTGCCAATACACTTCGTTGGATTTGGCGAACAACCATGCCGTTTCTTTGCGTATCAGACATACCGCGGCACGAACAGGTTAAACGTAACTGCTTCTGCCTGTAACCCGGATGACGATTTAACACTCGTGGCTGACACTTTCCGAAGCTTCAACAATGTTTACGGAAAAATAACTCGAGGAACGCTTGGAACAAAAACCTTCCGTCCGTTTCGAATCCGAATGTCAAACGGCGAAGCCGATGACGTTCGGAACCATTACGCCGCTTGGGTTTTAAGCAACGCCATCGAGATTGGAATTGACCAGGACACTGAAGGTTTTACCCTAAATACGACCCGATGCGCGATCCTGCAAATTGCCAGCATTGAAGATATCTCAGTTTCAAAGGCCCTCTGACATATTCTTGTAGCAAACTACGCGTCATTGCTTCGGTGCCAACCGAAAAAACTGCTGACCTCCGGTTTCCTGGACCGAAGCGGCTATATTCGTACCTTGCGTGACTAACGCGACGTTAAGATTGGTCCAAGTCCCTCCGTTCTGAAGTGTCGGACTGGACTGGAGCGCAAAGTTCCCCTGAGCAATCGGCCAGGAAATGGTTACCGAACGCGTGATGGTAAGTTCAGGAGGCTCAGATGGGATGCTGATCTGCGCGACTCGCACAGCCAAGACCACGTTCATCAAAAAGCCGCCCGAGGCAATCACGCTCTGCGCTTTCGTAACAGGGTCAATCCTGACGATTTTACCCGCGGAGGCTTGACTTGAGATAAGCTGGCCATTGAGGTCAATTGCAAGACCCACGGGTTCGGCGAGATTGCCACCGGAAACAAAAGTCGAATGAGCCCCCGTTAATGGATTGATCTGCTGGATCAGATCGCCCGTGGCTGGCGTATTCTTCCCCGCGTAAATCAGGCTTTCGGAGGCGATCGCAAGATACCACGGCGAACTGCCAGCAAGCCCTGAGGCGAGCAAACGCTGGCTGCCGTCGATTGGATCCACCTCTACGAGCGAGGCGCTTGCGACGTCGGCCACGACCAGCTTTCCATTGGGGGTGAGGGCAATCCCGAGCGGTCCTCTGATAAAGCCTCCAGAGGCCAGAAGTTTCTGCTGGCCGGTGACCGGGTCGACCCGTATCACACCCGTATAAGGCGCCGTGTAAACCGTCACGAATATATCGCCCGAAGGTCCTAGCGTCAGCCCAGCGGTGAAAGTATCCTGCTCGTCAGTTCCCAGAAGGCCCAAGTGAGTGACCTCTTTCTGCTCGCCTGTAAGAACATTGATCTTTGTGACCCTGCGCACATGTTCCAGAACGTAAAGAGTCCCGTCCGACGACAATTCGAGGTCATGCACCCCATGCGGGACACCGTTCTCGATGAAAGTGCCTATGGTGGACTGTGCGCCCGTTTTTGGATCGATCTTCACAACGGCTGAACCGCCGTCGCTGGCCACCAGAATGTCTCCCGGCTTGATCGTGTAGGCACGGCCATTCCCAAAGATGCAACTCGTGATAAGGACAAGAATTACCGGCGGGCTTGGTACGATACTTCGCCACGATTTTTTTCGTACTCGGCCAGCTTCCGCATTCGGCTGCTTTCTAGTCTCCTTTTTCTTGAACATAACTCCTAATCGCTAAGTTACGGCTGTTTGCAACCTTAAAACTAGAATGTCCTTTCCGCGTGCCGTCATAGAAGTAGTTCGTTAAACCATTCGCGAGAACCAGAGCGCCTTTCAAAGCGTTTGCCTCTCCTGGATTTAAAGCGTCATATGCCTATAATACTGTCTCGCGTTAACCGGAAAAAGCGGTTGCGGAGGGTTCCCTCGACGGTCGCGGTAATATTGGTTCCTCGCACCACCAGCGGCACATCGACGGGACTCCAGATTGCGTCCGACCCGAGCGAAGAGCTGGCTTGAAGAACGAAATCTCCCGAATTCGAGGGCCAGGAAATAGTCACTGAGGGGGTGATCGTAATCTGAGGCGGCTGAGGTGGAGCGTTTACGATTTGCAACGCATTTACCGGGGCCCGAAAGCTAATGAGAGCCGCTGTGAGCGTGAAACTCGGACCGGTGACTCCACTAAATACGAGGTAATTGCCGTTCGCGTTGGAATCGGTGGCGCTGGTGCCCGATGCCTGCACGAAGGCTCCAGAGTAGTATGCGCCCGGGTCCCTGCCGTAGATCGTGCGGGAGCCAAGGGTGTACGCGCCAGTCGTGCCGTTCACTGGATCGGTGTTATCGTCGCTGAAATATACATAAACGTCGTATGCTGGATATGTTAGACCGCTAACGGTCAAGGTTATCGCGTCACCGGAGCCGTTATCCAGATAGCCTCTCATCATCCGGGAATTCGGGTCAGTAGCTATGCTTGGCGTTGACCAGGTGTTATCAGAAACCCAACTAATGCCTGCCGTGGTCGCTGCACCCGAATCATCCAGCAAGTTCTTCGCGCTTCCGCTGCCTGGCCCCGGAGACGAGAGCGCCGAATTATCAGCGAGGTTATTCCAGTGCGTCGCCGGGTTTACGCCAGCGGATTCAGTGGGAGATAAGGGCGCGGGCGCACCGTTGAAAAAACCGCCCCCCACAAAGTTAACACTGATCGTCTCTGCTTGAGCAGCTAAAGAAACGAGCAGAGCAAACAGCGTCGTGCTTACGCTCACGAGCTTCGGAAGGAGATTGGCCGCGCGGGACGCGAACAGAAATGTGTTTTTTATCTTCATGGATTTGTCGGCAGGTCGAATCGTTTGGTCTTCGCCGGCTGCTTTTTCGCCTTTATCGGGTCGTGCCCTGTCAGCGCGGGAAGAACCTGAAGCGTCAGGGGTTTCATGTCGTCAACACTTGTAGCAACCTGCCGCGGGACTTGTGCATCCTCAAAAGTAAGTAGATGAACGTCGCCCTGATCTTCCTGAAGCCTGCTTACGAGCTTAAATTACCCTTCAACGGCTCTCCAATCATGCTAACCTTCCCCATGCAATTCAGACGCGCGGCGGCAATCACGACGATAATTCTGCTCATCATGGCCGCGGTCCTTGCGATTTATATGCTTCGGCGCGGCGCTTTTCTCTATAGCGATCCGGGTCTGGCTCGCGATAATGCCACTTATAGCGTTCTCACCAGACAATCGCCCACTCTCCCTCCTTTTCCGACCAACCTCCTGAGTTCGATTTCCACGGAGGAAACGCCATCGCAAATCACCTTCCGCTTTCCTCAAACCTACAATGTGCCTTACGAGGATGGTCCGGTTACAATTGTGCGCAGCCCGGCAACGATCCCGGCCACAGTCGGCGCCGGCTCAGTTTCGCTCAGGGCGGTAGCGTCCGCTTATTCGGCTTCCCTCACCAATTTCCGCGCCGCCGCGGACATTTTTGAAACCGTCCAACTCACACCACGCATTTACAACCCGGCGCTCCAGGAGATGTCTGAGGCCGGCCTGGAAGCTTTTCGTAAAACATCGTCGTCGTGGGAAGCCACGTTGCAGTTCTACGGCGATTTTCCCTCCGCTCGGTTTTATTTCAGTTTTACGAATCTCCCTGAGATCAGGCTGATGGGCTTCCAGCCTTTTGATGCTCGCACCAAACAATCGCTGACCACCAGCTACGGCAGTTCGGGACCTGACCAGCGAAACGCCTTCTATTACGAATCTCCGCTCGCTCTCTGGCATCAAACCCCGCTTGAACTCTGCCTCAGCGTGGCGACGGGTCCCATCGAAACTCGGACTCTGGACCCGGCGGGAAAAGGTGAACTTCACTTTCCGAGGGGAGTAATCAAGCTCATGGGCATCCGGGACGGGCATCTCAGTTCCAGCTCAACTTCCGATGGCCGCAGCAACGTCGTGGTCTTCCGCGCGCGCGGGCCAAACTTTTCCGTCCCTCCCGGCCCCCGCACAACGTTCATCTTTTTTGGGTGGCCCGCGGGTTCCTCAGTCCCGGTGGATTTCGATTTTTTCGGGGAAAACGGAAAAGTGCTCACCCAGGACGGCGGTGGAATCTCTGGGAATTTCATTCTCAAAACCGTGGCCGCCCAAGCCGGCCAGGTAAAAGAAATTCGTGTAAAATACTATCCAAACCTTTATCGGATCATCTTCACTCTGTCGGAGCTGCCGGGTTTGCCGGAAGAAAATCGAAACATCAGGAACCTCTTCGACGCCCGCATCCCTTACACTCGAATCCGCTCCGAATGGGATTTCCAGCGGACGATTGAGTGCCTGACCGCGATGGAAGTTCCGCCCCTTAATTTGCAATTTACGAACACCGTATTTCCGATTAATCGGACCAACCTCACCACGCGTGATCTCTTTCTCGAGTTCGGCGCCCACCTGGCCAATCCCGGGGAATCGCTCGGTGTTGACCCGGCGCAAAACAGAATCATCGTGCGCAAACATCCTCTTGTCGTGCTCTATGACCGGATTAAAAAATATCTGAACTTGTAGATATCAGACACCAAGCCCTCCCATTTCGCGGTTCGGTTAAGAGCGTTCCTGCATAAACTCCAGAGAGTCAAGATGAGCCGCCTGCGTGTCAAATTGGATCATTACGACTCAATTATGACGGCTTCCGTATTACGGCGCCAAATTCATTGTATATTCATACAGAAGAACTTATATCGAGCCTGCACCATGGCACGCGACTTGCCTGCCCTTCTGCGGGAAACCCGGAGCACCCTCCGGGTATATCCGCCGACTGGCGGGAGGAATTTAACAAAAACAAATTGAACTTATGGCTATTAAACTCAAACCATTAGGTGCTCGCGTTCTCGTCGAGCCCGTTGCCGAACAGGAAGTCAAACGCGGCGGGATCATTATTCCCGATTCCGCCAAGGAGAAACCGACCGAAGCGATCGTTCGCGCGGTCGGGCCGGGTGAATTGGATGAAAAGGGCAAGCGCGTTCCGCTGGAAGTGAAGGAAGGGGACCGCGTCCTCATTAGCAAGTACGGTGGCACGGACGTGAAAATCGATAACAAGGAATTCAAGGTCCTGAGCAAGGATGACATCCTTGCTGTGGTTGAATAAACGGAAACCTGTGGCACTGTTGCCGCTCCAATGGTGGTGCGAGGCTCCAGCCGAGCCTTAAACAGGCAACGTCCACGCAAACCCAAAAAAGAAAGGAATATTTTTTTATATGGCAGCAAAACAAATCGTATTCGATGAATCCGCACGCCAGGCGCTTCTGCGCGGGGTGCAGCAATTGACCAAAGCCGTGGCGGCAACTCTCGGTCCCAAAGGCCGGAATGTCGTCATCAACAAGAAGTGGGGTTCCCCCACCGTGACCAAGGACGGCGTGACCGTCGCGAAGGAAATCGAACTGGAAGACGCCTACGAAAACATGGGCGCGCAGATGGTTCGCGAAGTCGCGAGCAAGACCAGCGATGTGGCCGGTGATGGCACCACCACCGCGACCGTTCTCGCCGAGGCGATTTATCGCGAAGGTCTCAAGAACGTGACCGCCGGCGCGAATCCAATCTCGCTCCAACGCGGAATTCAAAAGGCCGTTGAAGCCGCAAGCAACCAATTGACGAAGATCGCCAAGAACGTCAAAGACAAAGAAGAGATCAAGCAGGTCGCGACGGTCTCAGCCAATTGGGATGAAACCATCGGCGAAATTATCGCCGACGCGATGGACAAAGTTGGCAAAGACGGGACCATCACGGTCGAAGAAGCCAAGTCCATTGAAACCAATCTCGAAGTGGTCGAAGGCATGCAGTTCGACAAAGGCTATCTCTCGCCTTACTTCGTGACCGATGCGGAATCGATGGAAACGAAGCTTCAGGATGCCTACATCCTCACTTACGAAAAGAAAATCAGCAGCCTGAAGGACCTTATCCCCATCCTCGAGAAAACCGCGCAAACCGGCAAGCCGCTGCTCATCATCGCAGAGGAAGTTGAAGGCGAAGCTCTCGCGACTCTCGTGGTGAACAAGCTCCGCGGCACGCTCAAGATTTGCGCCGTTAAAGCGCCCGCTTTCGGCGATCGCCGCAAAGCCATGCTTGAAGACATCGCGATTCTCACGGGTGGCAAATGCATCACCGAAGACCTCGGGATCAAGCTCGAGAATCTCGAGATCGGTGATCTCGGCCGCGCCAAGAACGTGATCGTGGACAAGGAAAACACCACGATTGTCGAAGGCGGTGGCAAGAGCTCCGAAATCCAGGGCCGGGTGAATCAGATTCGCCGCCAGATCGAGGAAACCACCTCCGATTACGACCGCGAAAAACTGCAGGAACGCCTCGCCAAGCTCGCCGGTGGTGTCGCCATCATCCATGTGGGCGCCGCGACCGAGACCGAGATGAAGGAGAAGAAGGCCCGCGTCGAAGACGCGTTGCATGCGACCCGCGCGGCTGTTGAAGAAGGCATTGTCGCCGGCGGCGGCGTGGCTCTGCTCCGTTGCCTGCCTGCGATCCAGGCGCTCCAACTTCCCGACGCGGACGAACAGATCGGCGTTGAGATCGTCAAGCGCGCCATCGAATCGCCTCTCCGCATGCTCGCCTCAAACGCGGGCGTCGAAGGCTCCCTGATCGTGCAGGAAGTCAAGAAGCGTAAAGGCAACGAAGGTTACAACGTCGCCACCGGCGAATACGAAGACCTCGTCAAAGCCGGCGTGGTTGATCCGAAAAAGGTCACCCGCAGTGCGCTCCAAAACGCCGCCTCCATCGCGGGCCTGCTCTTAACGACCGAGTGCCTCGTCACCGAACTGCCGGAAAAGGAAAAACCCGCTCCGGCCGGCGGCGGTCACGACCACGGGATGGAGTAAGCTCCACCGGGAAAAAACTCTAAATTCACCAAAGCTGGTTTCGCTCGCGGAGCCAGCTTTTCTTTTTTTCTTGAACGGCTAAATCTCCGCTCGCCCTGAAGGCGAGAAAACTCTACCAAAAGTTTCGAATTCGCACATGGAGGATCGAAGCGATGCGTGATTACCACATCAACGTCTTCTACAGCGAGGAGGATGGCGGCTACATCGCGGACATACCGGATTTGAAACCCTGCTCCGCTTTTTGGTGAAACTCCCGAGGAAGCGGTCCGACAGGTACAGCTCGCAAAAGAGCCTGGCTGGAAACTTGCCGAGGGCACAATAAGCCAATTCCCGAACCATCCTATCGCGTGGCAACCTGCGAGCAGTCGAGGTGAGAGTTTCAAGCCGGCTGGGAAAAGGTTCCTTCATTAATCCACAAACGCCAGTTCGTTCGACATCAACAGAACCTGCGCGTATTTCTGCCACGGGGTGAGCGGAGTGATGGGATCCTTCGGGCCGCTGAATTCTTCTCGCGCGTTCCAACTCGAAACCGTTCCAGAACTGCCGCCTTCACTCAATGCCTTGATCGTAGGCGCCCAGTTGAACGAATCGCTGTCAATGCTGCCGTTACTGTCCACGACAAAATCAATCGCATCCCCTTTCTTAACCTCGGTTTTGGCAATGCTCATCTCGCGTTTGCCGTGATAAACCGGCCAAAAGCCCAGCGCACCCGAGCGGCTGGAGATGATGTGACCGCGCACGCCATCGCCTGCTTCCGCCGTATGCTCAAGCGTGCCGGAAATCGAGATCGCGCCATCAATCGACGCAATCCAGCGGCGCACAATAACGTTTCCGGGTCCGTCTCCCGGATGCCCGCCATTGGCTGTTAAAGCAAGCCAGCCCAGCTTTGCGTCAGGCAACTTGCCTCCGCCCTGCCACGCTTTCCCGGTGAAATGAGGCAGCGCCCTAAAATTGCGCAACGTGTGGGTGGCGACGTCTAATTCGCCATAACCGTATTCCCAAACTTTCGCGACGGGTTCAGGCACTGGAATTTTGCCCTGCTGTTCGATGAAACTCTCCGCGAGTTTGATTTCTTCACTGTTTGGCTCTCGCTGTAACGCCCGTTCATACAGGGCCTGGATTTTTCGCTGCGGCGAGCGCGCGTCCATTATTTCGGGCTGCTTCAAAAAATTGCGGGCTTCCTCCGCGACAAACGGCGAATTGATCATAAACAGTGCCTGCTGCGGCACGGTGGTATTAAAACGCTGCGCACTGGTGGTATCCGGGCTCGCGAAGTCGAAGGTGCGGAAAATCCCCGGAAGATTCTGTCTTTCCACAAAGGCATAAACCGTGCGGCGAGTCGTGTAAGGCTGCGTCGTAATATCCACCGGGTGCCCCCCTTCTTTCGAATCGAGCAGCCCCGAAACAGCCAGCAACGTGTCCCGGAACGGTTCAAATTCCAGCCGCTGGCGGTTCATCCGCCAAAGCAAATTGTTACTCGGGTCCTTCGCCAGGCTCTCGCCGTTCTCATCGCTGCTTTGCTGGTAGGTATTTGAAAGCAGAATCAGGCGGTGCAATTTTTTCAGAGACCATCCGTTATCCATGAACCAGGACGCCAGGTAATCGAGCAGTTCCGGGTCGGTCGGCGGATCCGCGCGCGTTCCGAAATCGCTCGGCGTTCGAACCATTGCCACGCCGAAGTGATTCAGCCAGACCCGATTCACGATCACGCGCGCGGTGAGCGGGTTGTCCCGGCTCGCGATCGCCTCCGCCAGTTCCAAACGCCCGCTCCCCTTTTCGAACGGCTTCCGATTCGGCCCCGCGATCACTTCCAGGAACTGCCGAGGCACTTCCGGGCCGGGATTAAACTGGCTGCCGCGCAGAAAAACGTGAGCTTTGTATGGCTGCGAATTATCCTGCAGCACCATCCCGCGCGGCGGCGAACCCGGATGGACCGCATCCAATTCCTCCAACTGCCGTTGCAACGCGCGAGTTTTTTGGCCGGTGGGGACATCGAAAAGCCGGGTAATCTCGTCATCCGGAAGATCCGCCGGTGTGCCCTTCGCGTAGAGGACATCTCGGATCATCTCTCGCGGGTCATCGGGCAATCGCTCCAAAGACCCATTCTCTTTTTTCGCCACTTGCCAGGCTGATTCAATTTCATCAAAAATCTTTCGATAAATCTCAGCCACATCCTTGAGCGAATCCGGCGTCTTCTCTTCAAGCGCCTTGGCCACTATCGGGTTTAGTGGCGTTGACGTTTCGTTCGCATGAATCTTCGAAGCCAGTTCTCCCGCCTCCGCGAAATTGGTCATCCCCGCAAACGCGAACCACGGCCCAAAAACCGGATCATGCTCCTTTTTTTTGCGCTCCTCAAAAAAGTTCATCCATCGCCGCACGCCGATCGGCTGCAACTTCCGCTCCTTGGCAAACACATCCAGCTTGCCTTTATCGGCCAACTTGTCCGCTTCAACCGCCGCCAGCATGTAATCCGCTGATTTCGCCCGCATCTCGGATTTCACCTTCGCGTAATTCGTCTCGCGAAAATCGTCGATCTCTTTCAGCCGTTTCTTCCGTTCCGCCTCATAAGCGGGATACTCCTTCGGCAGCGAAGCCGCCCCGAGCAGCGGTTTTTCGCCCGGCTCCGAGGAACTCGCGAACACCCCGTACATCGAATAATAATCCTTCGTCGGGATCGGGTCGTACTTGTGATCATGGCAACGAGCGCATCCAACCGTCAGCGCCATGAATCCGCGGCAAACCACATCGATGCGATCATCGATAATGTCCGGCTGATTATTCAGAAACCGCCGCCCCAGCGTCAAAAATCCCATCGCCGCGAGCGGACGCTTATCCTCGCCCAGCGGCAAAAGATCCGCCGCGATCTGCTCGATAATGAACCGGTCATACGGCAGATCATCGTTGAACGCGTTGATCACATAATCCCGGTACGTATAAGAGTAAGGATAACGCCGTTCCTCCTCGAAAACATACCCCTTGGTATCCGCGTAACGCGCTACATCGAGCCAATGCCGCGCCCAGCGTTCCCCGTAATGCGGCGAGGCGAGCAGCCGATCAACCAGATTGTCCCACGCCCGATCCGAGGGATCATTCACAAATGCCTCCACCTCCCACGGCGTCGGCGGCAAACCGAGCAGATCGAAGGTTGCCCGCCGAATCAACGTCCGCCGATCCGCGCGCGGCGAAGGCTTCAATCCATTCTGCTCCAGCTTCGCCAAAACAAACGCATCCACCCCATTTCTCACCCAATCGCTTTGCTGCACGGACGGAAGCTCCGGCCGTCGAATCGGCTGAAAAGCCCAATGCTTCCTCCGCTTCTCTTCGCGATCCGCCACCGCCTTATCCGCCGTTCGCGGATCAGGCGCGCCCATCCTCACCCACGCCTCGAAATCCGCCACCTGCTCCTTCGCAAGCTTCTTCCCCTTCGGCGGCATTTGCAGATTCTCATCCGTGTAACGAATCGCCTTAATCAACAAACTCTTCTCCGGATCACCCGGCACAATGG
>DASYTB010000184.1:0-14332 GCA_036002705.1 Verrucomicrobiia bacterium | reverse complement strand
CATTGGATGCGCGCGCCGCTCCTGACGCTCCTGAGGCTGGCGCGCCAGTTCGCGGATCGTTTTCACGCTGAAAAGATCGAGCGCGGCGTCGTTGATTTTCATGATCTCGAGCAATTCGCGCTCCGCTTGCTCTGGGACGCTCACGCTCAACAGCCCTCCGCCATCGCGCGGGAGTGGCAGGGACGGTTCGAGGCGATTTTCGTGGACGAATACCAGGACATCAACGCCGCTCAGGATTTGATTATTTCTGCTCTCAGTAAAACGGGCTCAAAATCTAATTCCCCCGTAGCAGACGATGTAAGGAGTCTCACACTTTCTGCCCCGCAGAACTCAGGCCGTCCTCAAAAAGGCCGCCGAGGCAAGCGGCGCGATTCCGCCACGCAACCATTACTGAATCTTTTCGTGGCTGAAGGGATTAGGTCAGAGACTCCTCACTCCGTCTCCGACGATTTGCATTCACGCGGCAATCGATTTCTCGTTGGCGACGTCAAACAGAGTATCTACCGCTTTCGTCAGGCGGATCCCGCCATCTTCCGAAAATATCTCGCCCGCGCGGATTGGGAGCAGGTCCCGCTTTCGGAAAACTTCCGCAGTCATGAATCGATTCTGCGTTTCATCAATCCGCTCTTCGCCTGGTTGATGAAACCTGTTTTTGGCGGCCTCGAATATACGCCGGAGGCGCAGCTCCGTTTCGGCGCGTCCGCGGAACGTGCCGAGATGCAACGTAACTCAGGCGACAAACCGCGCGTCGAATTACATTTACTCTTCACCGATCAGGAACCCGAGGAGCCAAATGGCGACGAGGAAGAAAACGCCGGCGCCGAGATTGAAAGCCCGGAATTGGAAGCGCGCCTGGTAGCTAAGCGATTGCGCGAGTTGAAAGAGAGCGGGCTTCAAATCTATCACGAGAAAGAGAAGCGCACTCGTGCGGCGGAATGGAAAGACATGGTCATTCTGTTGCGCGCGGCGAAAAACAAGCTGGAGACTTATTCCAAAGCTTTTGCCGCCGCGGGTGTTCCTCTGCAAACCAAGCGCAACGCCTTCTTTGCCACGCAGGAAGTGCTCGATCTGTGCAACGTCCTGAACATCCTCGATAATCCTTTGCAGGATATCCCGCTCGCGGCCGTCCTGCGCTCGCCGATGGTCGGTCTCGAGGCCAACGAACTTGCCCTGATCCGCATTAAATCTGACCGCCGGCCGTTTTGGAAGGCGCTGAACCATTTCTTCGAGAGCAAGATCGAATGCTCCGCGGCCAGCAAGATCGAACTGTTTCTCAACCGCTATCACCGCTGGCGCGACGGGCGAAGATGTTCTTCGCTCGCGCAACGCCTCGAACAAATTCTCACCGAAACCGGATATACGGATTGGTTGCTCAGGCAGTCGCGCGGACGCGAGCGCTACGCCAATGTCGGCCAACTCCTGCGTGTCGCACGCCATTTCGACGAGTCGCGCGGCGAAAGCCTCTATCTCTTTTTGCGCCATATCGAAGAAATCCAGGAGTCCTTCGGCGATATCGAACCGGCCGCTCTCGTGGAGGAAAACGCGGTGCGTCTCATGACCGTCCACCAGAGCAAGGGCCTGGAATTCCCGATCGTCGCCGTCGCTGATCTCGGCAAACAATTCAACTTTACCGATCAGATCAGCCAGATTCTGCTTCACGAAAAATACGGCCTTTGCTCGATGATCAAGCCGCCCCAAACGGGCCAGCGTTATCCGAGCCTGCCCTTGTGGGCCGCCCGCCGGGGCGAACGGCTGGAAGCCATCGGAGAAGAAATGCGCATCCTCTACGTCGCGCTGACTCGCGCGCAAAATCATCTCCTTCTTTTCGGCAGCGCCACGCAAAAGCGCGCCGAAAAATGGGACGGCGCTCTCGTCGAACACCCCTTCCCCAAAAAAATAATTCAAATGCGTTCCTGGCTCGATTGGCTCGGAACCCATCTCGCAAAGAACGCTCCGTCATGGATGAACGAAGACCAGGGCGAAACCGAAACCTTCGGATATACCATTCACCGCCAGGTCTTGGAGTGCGGCAATCGTCTGCCGCTTTCGGGCGCCGCAACCTGCCCCGATCTTGCCAGCCGTCTTACCGAAGCCGATCTAAAAACTTTTCGCGAAAAGCCCGCCTGGCCCTATCCGCACCAACCCGCCACGCGTGAGCCCGCCAAAACCAGTGTCACCCTCCTGCGTAAACGAGCCGAGTCGTTCGACGAGGAAGCGATGGAGCTCGCCCGGCGTTTCCGCCGCAAAGCCCCCGGCGGAAAAGAGCGGGGCCTGGCCACGCACGCCTTCCTTGAACATCTTGATTTGAATGGCCCGTTCAGCGTCACCGCCTTGCAAGCGCAAACGCAAAACCTCGTCCAGCAAAAGCTCCTGACTCCCGAACAGGCAGAAGACATCGGATTCGACAGCATCGCTGCGTTCTGGAACTCCGAAACAGGCCGCGAACTTCTCGCCACGAAACAGGAACTCAAGCGCGAACTTCCCTTCACCTACAAACTCACCGCCGAAGATCTGCACGCCGCTCAACTCAGCCAAGTCCTCAACATTCCCGCCGGCGAATTCGTCATCATCCAAGGCGTGGCCGACCTGGTCCGCATCGCCAAAAGCGAAATCTGGCTCATCGATTTCAAAACCGATTCGCTGAAGCCGAATGAACTGCCCGCCGCTATCGAACGCTACCGCCCGCAACTCACGCTTTACGCGCTCGCTTTTGCTTCCATTTACCAGCGACCCGTAACGAGGCGCGGTCTTTACTTCCTCGACGCCAGCGAGTTGGTGTGGTTTTGATTAACTTGCGAAGCTCTGGCACATAAAGCGCAATAATAATGATTCTAGCTCCGCAAAGCAGGGAAGATTTGGTGCTTCAATTGCGCCACAGTTCCGAAGCTGCCGCGAAAGTGGAAAGCGTGCGGCTTTCCTCATTGAACGCCCTCATCGAGCACAAGCCCGAAGATATGACCGCGACGACCGAGGCTGGCATGACGCTCGCGGCCTTCCAGGCGCAGCTCGGAAAATCTGGGCAATGGCTGCCCATCGATCCGCCGAATTCCGATTCGCTCACGATCAGCGACTTGCTCGCGCACAACTTGTCCGGGCCGAGGCGTTTTGGGTATGGAAGCATTCGCGATTATCTCATCGGCATTCAGGTCGCCATGGCGGATGGCCAGCTCATCAAGGCGGGCGGCAAAGTTGTAAAAAACGTGGCGGGTTACGATCTCTGCAAGCTTTTCATCGGCGCGAGACACAGTTTGGGAATTATCGTTGAAGCGACGTTCAAGTTGCGGCCGCTCCCGGAAAAGGAAGTAATCATCGAACAGCCGTGCGGCTCGTTGGCCGAGTTGGATTCCATCGCGCGCTCGATTCGCGAAAGTCCTGTTCAACCTGTGATTTCCGACTCCCACAATTCGAACAGCCGAATCACTTTGGTTCTCGGCTTCGACGGGGCACGCGAGGATGTGGAATATCAAATCGAAACAATCCGGCCAATGGGCACCTGGATTCCCTCATCGATTGCTTATGAAAATGAATTCTGGCGCGACCCATCAGCGATCCAAAAACTTTCAGTCCTGCCATCCGAAACCCTCGCTTCGCTGCAAAAGCTGAACGGCCTCCCATTTGTTGCGCGTCTGGGCAACGGTGTTGTTTATTACAAGGGCCCCGCGCTCGAACAAACCACGCTGCCAAATCCCGGTTTGCATCAGCGCGTCAAAGACGCTTACGATCCGAAGCATATTTTTCCAGGCAATTCCGCGTGACCACGCCTCAGCCCCAATTCCTGAACGAAGAGAAATCGCTCGCGTGTGTCCATTGCGGCCTGTGCCTCGGCGCATGTCCCACTTATCTCGAGACGGGTAACGAGAACGAATCGCCCCGCGGACGCATTTACATCATGCGCGCGCTTCAGGCCGGGCGTTTGCCCCTGGATTCCGCAAGCGTCCAGCATATCGACCTCTGCCTCGGTTGCCGTGCGTGCGAAGTGGCCTGCCCCTCCGGCGTGCAATACGGTGCTTTGCTGGAGGAGACGCGCGACTTCATTGAGGAGCATCATGCCCGATCCGCCTACCAATCTTTTCTTCGGCGGTTTGTCATCGAACGGATTTTTCCCGTTCCCTGGCGGATGAAACTCGCGCTCGTTCCAGCCGCTCTGGCCAAAACATTGCGCCTCGATAAGCTCCTTCCCGCCGGCCTGCGCGAACCTCTCAGCCTCGTTCCGACCAGAATGAGCCCGGATAAAACGCCCGAGTTTTCTCCGGCCACAGTCCAGCCCGCCAAAGGTCGCGTCGGATTCATCCGCGGTTGCGTCATGAGCGTCATGTTCGGAGACACCAACGCCGCGAGCGTGCGCCTCTTGAATGAACTTGGCTTCGATGTCGTTTCCCCGCGCGAACAAGTCTGCTGCGGGGCGCTTTTCGCCCACAGTGGGCGCATGAAACTTGCCCGCGAACATGCCGCCAGGAATATCGCGGTCTTTGCCAAAGAGAAGCTGGACGCCATCATCATCAACGCCGCTGGCTGCGGCTCAACCCTGAAGGAATACGGAAACCTCCTTGAATCTGATCCGACGCTGAAGAAGCCCGCGTTCGAATTTGCGCACAAGGTCCGCGACATCACCGAATTCTTAACCGATCACGCCTTCGCAAAACGACAATTCCGCCCCAGCACCGATCGCGTTACTTACCACGATGCCTGCCACCTGGCCCACCCGCAGCGGATCACCAAACAACCTCGCGAACTCGTCCGCGCTGTCGCCGGACCGAACTACGTGGAATTGCCTGAAGCCGATGTCTGTTGCGGCAGCGCCGGCACCTATAACTTAACCGAACCCGAAATGGCCGAGCGCCTGCAACAGCGCAAAATCCAGAATATCCTCAGCACCGGCGCAACCACCGTCGTCACCAGCAACCCCGGCTGCATCATGCAAATCCGCTCCGGTCTTGAGAAGGCGGCGCCGACAAAGATTCGTGTCCTCCACATCGCTGATTTTCTGCTCGAAGCGAGTCGCGGTCAGAACGCGCAGCTAAAGGTTTGATCCAGCCCGGCCAATCCCAAACTGATCCCCCGCGCGCACCGGCTTCTCATTCTCGAAATCAATTTCCACCATTTTTTCGCTCTGCACGGGTTGACCCTTCTCGTCTTTCAAAATCGTAAGAATCCTCCGCGTCTTCGGATCGATCACCTCGCCGCTCGAAGGATAGGCAAAGCGGCCATCAATGGAAAACGTGATCCATCCGGGCTGATCGCCGAGTTCAATGCTCGTCACCTGGACGGGCGGCATCTTCGTGTTATCAAAAATATGCAAGCGCTTGTTCGCCGCATCAGTGAGCCAAATTTCTTTTTCATCCGGCGTCAGTCCGATGCCGTGGCTCGGACACCCGTGGCGCTTCACCGGACCTTGGTTAAACCCTGTCACTTCGATGCGATGAAGCTTCTTTCCCGCGCGAAGATCGCCGATCTCAAATCCCAGCAGCTCATTCACATTTACGAAACAAAGCGTCTGCGCCGCATTCACCGTGAAAGGGCGAATCGCCGCCGCGAAAGGCCCCACCTTTTTCTCAATCTCAAAATCCGAATCGGCCGCGCCCGCCACAAACAACCACGGCGATTTCAGTCCCGCCAGATAAGCGCGCTTTCCATCCGCCCCGCAAATCGTGTTGTGCGAGCCGGATTTGGTCACAATCGTGTGGATCACGTCACCCGACGACGCATCCACCGCCTTCCAATTGTCCGATTCAAACGATGGCACGTAAATCGTCTTCCCATCGGGCATAATGCTCATTCGATCACAGCCGAGTTCATACCGCTTCTCCCAAATCAATTTCTCCGTCAGCAGGTCAATCGCCATCATTACTTCGGGCGTGGACACATACACCAGATGCAGAGGAACACTGACGCAGATTCCTTTCACATTGCGCGGTTTCCCTTTCGCATCCACGCCTCCGGTAGGGATTCGTTTCACAAACCGGTGCTCGTGATCCATCTCATAAACCAGGAGGCCATGCCCGCCATACTCCAGATAATCACGAATCCCCGGACTAGCGACGTAAAGCAAATTGCGCGTTTCAGCCTTGGCCCGGAAGCCGGCTCCAGCGAAAACGATGGCGAGGAGAAAAAGAAATGGCTTCATCGCTTCGAAGTTAAGAGTATCCCCAAATTCTCGACAAGCTCGGAGAAAGAATCGTAGTTTCCGGGTGGACTCGCCGCAGAGCGCCGTTAAGGTTGGACTTGCTCACCAAGTGAACCAAGCGAAGAAAGGCAAGTAAATGGGTAAGCAGTGGAAGGACATGGACAACACCGAAAAACGGATCGTCGTCGTGATTGCCATTGTCGTGACTGCCCTACTCGATGTTTGGTTCTTACGTCCAAAATAGGACGCTACCGAGCGAAGGCAATCACCTCGACTTTGAATTTTTGGCGTTTTCTTTCCAACCAATTTTAAAGTGTTGACACCTACTGTATGGCTGTTATCATACAGAAAACGATGAGCCTTCATTTTCAGATCGATCCGCGCTCGGGCCTTCCCGTGTATCGCCAGATGATCGATCAGATCAAATATTATGTCGCTTCGGGCGCTCTCAAACCGGGTCATCAATTGCCCTCCGTCCGCGAATTGGCGCAGCAGCTTTCGGTCAATCCCACCACTGTCGTGAAAGCCTACACTGAGCTTCAGCACGAAGAAGTCATTCAACTACGGCATGGCAAAGGGGCTTTTGTCGCGGAACCGGGGGGCGGAACGTCGGAAATTCAAAAGGAAAAAGTCGTGCGACGCCTGGCGCGGCAACTCGCCGTGGAATCGCAGCAGATCGGCGCGGACTTCGGATTCGTTGACCGAATCCTCCAGGATGAATGGCACCAACTTTCGCCGGCGATGCAGCAGGCACGTGACGCAGCACAACGCTGACCCTGACTTATGTCGCCCGCAATTCAAACACGAAACCTCACAAAGATTTTTCCGACGGGAACTGTCGGGGTTAGCGGGCTGACTTTGCAGATTCAAGCGGGGACCGTCTATGGTTTGATGGGCCGGAACGGCTCCGGCAAAACGACCGCCCTCCGGCTGTTGATGGGGTTGCTTCGTCCGGACGAAGGCGAAGCGCTCGTCCTGGGCCAACCCCTGTGGAATGCGCCGCGTTCTGTGCGTGCCAGGGTCGCATACGTCTCGCAATGCGAACAGATTCCGGGCTGGTTGTCCTTCTCCGACCTTTGCCGTTACGTCGGAACTTTTTACGACCGATGGAATCGGTCGCTCGCCGAGGATGTCGCCGCGCGTTGGGGGATTCCGCTGACGCGCGCGCTGGCGACGCTTTCCGGGGGCGAGCAGCGGAAAGCCGCCATCGCGCTGGCGCTTGCGCCCGAACCGGAAGTGATTTTGCTCGATGAACCGGCGGCAGGGCTGGACCCGATTTCGCGGCGCGAATTGATCAACGAATTGGTCGGGGTGTTGAACCGGCATACCACCGCCACAGTGCTTTTTTCCACCCACATTATTTCCGACCTGGAGCGAATCGCGGAGTGGGTGGGCATTCTCGAGCGTGGCCGGTTGGTCCTGAACCGGCCGCTCGACGAACTCCAGGCATCCTTCCGGCGGGTGCAAGTGATTTTCCCGGGTGAAGCGCCGCCCCCGCAATTCTCAATCCCCGGCGCGGTTCGCGCGTCCGTTTCGGGACCCGTGGTTACTGGCGTAACGGAATATTTCGATGCGGAGCATCTGGATTCTCTGCAGCGTTGGCCGGGCGTACGTGTGCAGGCCTTCCCTCTTTCCCTGGAAGAAGTTTTTATCGAGATCGTTCGGCGGAACGAACAGCCTGATCCGGCGTGTGCCTTTCGGGAACTATCCGCCGAACCGGAACAGGAAAACAAAATCGTTGCCTTATGAGAATAAGCAGTCGGTCGGTCATTATCGAAAGGACGTGGAGATTTTCGAGATCTCTTGCGCTCACCTTTGCCCTTTATCTCGTGCCGGCAAGTTTTACCGCGAACGATCCGTCGGCGCGGATTGCCGCCGTGCATCTCGACCATACGAACCTCGTCGTGGATGTCGAAGCCTCGGGTTCATTGGCCAGGATCACGCTCGAATCGAGTCCGCGCCTGCCCCGAAAAGTTTGGGAACCGCGTGCGGTCCAGGTCCTGGACGAAACGAATGCAGGCGCCGTCAGCCTGACCTTCACCATTCCGATTTCGCCGGCGACGGAAATCCTCAGATTGCGCGGAGATCTGCCGAGCGCGGTTCTGCCCGCTTCGTTTTACGACGGGACAAATAAGTTCCTGGCGGCGAGCGCGGGAAGCACGACCGGGGCGGGCGCCGGCGCCATCCTGGCGCCGGGGGTGGATAACAACACGGCCGCCCCCCCAACCACGCAACGGGACGTGGTCGAATCGGATATCTGGAACCTTGATGGCGACACGCTTTACTTCTTCAACCAGTATCGCGGTCTTCAAGTGATCGATGTTTCCAATCCGGACGCTCCGGTCCTGACGGGCACTTATGATTTGGCCGCGGCGGGCGAGCAGATGTACTTGCTCGATCATACGCGGGTTGTCCTGCTTGCACGGGACAATTGCGGTTGGTTCGGCAATTCCAGTGACAGTCGCGTGATCCTGCTCGATATAACCAACGGAGTTCCACACCTCGTTAAAGAGTTACCCGTCCCTGGGTACATCGACGAAAGCCGCATGGTCGGCACGGCTCTTTACGTCGTGGCGAGCGGTTACGAGCCACGGGCCGTCCCATTGAAGGATGGCACGGGAACGTCGGTCGAATGGGACTGGGGAAGCACGGTCGTGTCATTTGATCTGAGCGATTTCGGGGCAGCTCAGCAAAAATCGAGTGATTGGGTCGCCGGCTACGGAAACGTGATCTTGGCGAACGATGAGTACCTGTTCGTCGCGCAATCCAACTACGATTCGTCCGGCACGACGTCTCTAATCTACTGCTACGATATCTCGGCGCCGGACGGGACCTTCACCATGCTCTCGAGGATAAAGGTCGCCGGTGCGATTCGCGATAAGTTCAAGATGCAGGCCAACGGTGATGTGTTCACGGTGGTGCCCCAGCTCGATTTCCCGAACCCGCGTGCGACGTTCGTCGAAACCTTCTCGCTGGCGGATCCGACCAATCCGAAGCCTTTGGGCACTCTCCGGCTGATTGATAATGAACAACTCTTCGCTACCAGTTTTGATGGAAACCGACTTTATGTAGTCACTTACTACATCAAAGACCCGCTTTGGATCATCGATCTAAGTGACCCGTCCGCGCCAAACAAAGTTGGAGAGCTGCAAATTCCCGGCTGGTCCACCTTCCTCCAACCATTGGGAGATAAGCTTCTGGCGATTGGAATTGACCAGACGAACAACTACTGGCGGACCTCGGTGCAGTTGTTTGACGTGGCCAACCCAGCGCAGCCGGCGCTCCTCAGCAAAGTGCTCATCGGCGATCAATGGAGTGGCAGTGAAGCGAACTGGGACGAAAAGGCGTTCGGCGTCTTGCCTGACGACAAACTGCTGCTGGTGCCGTTTCAATCCAGCGGAACCAACGGCTACTTTCAGGGCGTCCAGTTGATTGATTTGGAAGCCGACCATCTCGTGAAACGCGGTGTGATCCCGCAGAACGTCGGAGCGCGGCGGGCGACGGTGCATCTCGGACGCATCCTTTCGCTTTCCGGCACGGAATTGCTCACGGTCGATGAAACGGATCGTGATAACCCGAAAGTGGTCGCGAACACGCCGCTTTCCTGGGAGGCGGACCGAGTGCACCTGGCGGGTAACTACGTGATCGAAGTAGATACACAGGGAAGCGACGGCCCCCTATTGCGCGTCGTGAACTCCGAGGATTCCTCCGTTCTCCTGAAGACGGTCGCGCTCAAAAACCTGCCTTATATGGGCAGTACCAAACTTGGAGACCGGTTGTACGTTTTGCAGGGCCAGCCGATTCAATACACCTACCCAACAGTTTACGACCCGACCAATTACTTCCCAATCGCAACCAACCCGGCCGTTTTCTTGTTTTCGGAATTTGATTTGACCCGCCTGCCCGACGTTTCTTTAGTTGCGCAGACGGAGAAGGATGGGAGCACCAACGCCTTTTATGGCCAGTATGAAGCCCTTCAGGTTAAAAGCGATTTACTGGTCTGGCGCAGTAAGAATTCCGGCTATCCTATCATCTATTTTGGCGCCCCGGGCGGCGGCGGACCGATCGCGCTGGCCGGCGCGGCGGATGCGTCTGGCGCCGGCAACGCAGGATCGCTCGCTCCCACATCGGTGGCGCCGGGCATCGTGGGCGGCGGGATTGTAAGACCGATCCCCTACTGGGGCGGCGCAGCTGGACATTTAATTGCCGTCAGCCTGGCGGGTGACCAGCCATCGTTTGCTTCGGAAGTGTTAATCAGCGCCACGAATAACTGGTGGAATTTCTCGGGGGCATTCACGGCCGGCGGGCTGGTTTTCACGAGCCATGAAAACACTGAATTCGACCCCGACATCGACCCGCCGCCTTATACCTACCCCTGCTACGACGGGAAGAATTACGTCACCTGCACGAACGATCCACCGCCCGGCGTGTGGGTGCAGCGTTACTATCTGGATGTGGTCGATTTTAATGATCCAACCGATCCGCTGGTGCGGCAACCAGTGAATGTTCCTGGCTCGCTCATCGGAATCGACCATGGCGGAGAAGTGCTTTTCACGCGCGGTTACGATGTGGCGCCGGACCTGGTTTACACCGGCAACGAGAGCGTTGCTTCCTTGTCTTACGATGGCGTGGAGGCGCACTTCGTCTCGACCTTGCCGATTACAAACAACTGGCCGCGTCCGACCATCGTGAATAACGGTTATGTTTATTTTGGCAACTCGGGTCCGAACGGAACGAATGGCACCCTCGAGGTTTGGGGTCTGGATGAGCGGGGCCAATTCCAGTTGCGCGACAGTGTTGGTCTCGATTCGCCCGCGCAGCAGTTGGAGGAGATCGGCAATTTGCTCGCGATCCAGGGAAACCAGATTTCTATTTTTGATGCAACAGACGCAGGCGCGCCCAAGCCAATTGGCGGCGGAACAGCGAACACCTGCTACGGTGTGTTGCTGGATGGAGCCGACGGCGATATCAGCCGCGGCCTTTGGGTACCCATCGGCTGGTATGGCGTCATAAAAATTCCGGTGAACCAGAAACCCTAGTTGAAAGTTTTTGCGAAAAACGCGGCACGGCCGTGGGGATTCACCTTGATCGAACTCCTCACGGTCGTCGCCATTATCGCCGTGCTCGCCACGTTGCTTATGGCCACGCTGTCCGATGCGAAACGCAAAGGACGGAAAGCGGCGTGCATATCGAACCTTCACCAGATCGCCCTCGCGTATGATATGTACGCCGACGATCAGCGAAAACGTCCGTTACTCTTCCAGGACCTGCTCAACGGAAAGTATGTGACGCAACGGGCGTTGATCTGTCCCGAGGATAAGATTTACGAGGATTGGGCGGGGAAAATTGAAGAGCCCAAGCAAATGACGGCCGTTCTGACACCAAGTGGCTCTCTCCCGCCTAACCCATCCGATGCGCCCCACTCCTATTTCAAATCGTTTGATTATCCAAATGAGATTTGGGACCAAATTGATAAAAGTCCTTCCGGCGGGATCGCCGCGTGCCAACTGCACGGAATCGGTCGGCAGGATAGCGCCAACAATCCCTCTCTTTACGCGTATCAAGGGCTGGTGCTGCGGGCGCTTAAAGATGGCAGCGTGGTGTCGCGCCAAGTATTCTGGACCCAGGGAAATCAAACAACAGCGAACCTGACGGCGCCGGTGGGAGGTGCCTCGATGAACAATGGCGCGGTCTTTAGCGGAGACGAACTGCCGCTCTTTCTCGATGAGGTTCAATAAGTGATGAAGCCGATTGAAACAACTCCCCCGCCGATGGGATACACTCCAGGAGAGGAGGAGGTGTCCGCTTCCGGGAGCTTCGAGCAACTGAGGGCGTGGCGAGGTTTGCTCTGGTCTGAATGGTTCGCCCATAGCCGCCTTCTGCTCGTTTTTTTGGGTGTTTGGCTGGTCGCGGTCTGGACGCTGCCCCTCTTCACACATGCCGGCTGGATTCTGCTCCTCGGTGCCCTTTATGCCCTGATGGCCGGCCCCGTTTATGGCGGTGGAGATGTTCTGGAAGGTTCCGAGGAGTTCACTTTCGCTCTTCCGCCGACGCGCGGTGAAAGGTACCTTTCGCGCCTGATCATCGGCCTCGGGAGCGTGCTGGTTTTGTGCGCGATGAACGCGGTGGCGCTTGGCTTGGATCTCCCTCAGGTCATGGCCGGTCTCTACGTGCGGGCTGGCATCGTAAAGCATGTTTTTATCCTGAAGACCGGGCTGCTCGCCGCCTTTGTTTTTGTGCTGCCGGTCACGGTTTTTGCTCTGGCCTTTACGATTTCGGCCGTCACCCATTCGCGGCCCATCATCGTGGTCTCCTGGTTCTGGGCCGCTCTCGCCGCCCTCGGTTTGCTCCAACTCTGCTTTTGGTACGAGAATCTCGTTTGGGAATCTCTCAACGGACTTTTTGCCTGCCCCGTGTTGCTCGTCGTCTCTGGCGCGGTCCTGGCGTGGGGCTATTTCGCTTTTCGCGAAAAAGAAGTTGGCCGCTTTTCCGCTCCGCTGGCCTTGCCGGGATACTGGTGGCTTTGGACCATCCTCTTCGCCCTCGGGCTCGGTTTGGCGATCGCCTTGATCTCCTCGCTGGCGCGTCATTTTCCGGAAATTGTCCGCGCCGGTTGAAGGTGTAGGCTTGCCACGAAAAGCGAGCTACCTTGAGCCATGCGGATTATTCACTCGCGTGACGTTAAGCCGATTGAGCCAGCTCCGACGCTCAAGGCACGGCTCGAAACAATTTCCGAGGAGCAACTTCGGCTGTGGGTTCAACAGATTTCCCGCCCTCGCCACTTCGTCTCCGAAGGGCGGCAGAATCAACTCACGGCGGACTGGCTTGTGGAGACATTGGCTTCTTTCGGATTCCGTCCCCAACGCCAGGGACCTTTTTCCAACATCATCGCCCTTCCACCAGAATGCCCCGATGAAGTAATGCTCGTTGGCGCGCATTTCGACAGTGTTCCCGGTTCGCCCGGCGCGGATGACAACGCGAGCGCCGTCGCCACCATGCTCGGATGCGCGGCCGTTTGCGCGGCCGAGCCGAGACCCCCAGTCGTCGTCGCGGCTTTTAATCGCGAAGAAGAAGGCTTCCTCGGCAGCCGCGATTTCGTCGAATCGCACCTGCCGAACGCTTCGTTTCGCATCCGTTGCGCGCACATTTTGGAAATGGTTGGCTACGCCAGTTCCGCGCCCGGCTCGCAACGCCTGCCAACCGGATTGCCCATTCAGCTCAGCGATGTCGGAAATTTTCTTGGGCTTCTGGCGAACCAACAGTCGGCAGAGTTCATGGACGGCATTCTTGGGCGCGCCGCCGCCTCCGGCAACGATCTCCCCGTCATCGGCCTGCAAGTGATTCCCGGCGCTGAGCGACTCTTTCCAGTGCTCGCCCGAAGTGATCACGTGCCATTCTGGTCCCGGCAAATCGCAGCGGTCATGTGGACCGACACGGCGGAATTTCGGAATCCAAACTACCATCAGCCGACCGATGCGCCGGAGACATTAGATTACGGATTTCTGACGCGCGTGACTCAATTGCTTGCGGCGTCTGTCCTCGGAAAAGAATTTACCTAATTGTATCGCCTCAGTCGCTGAAGCCGGCGCGAGGCTCCTGCCGAGCTTCCGGCAACATCGTGCCACCGTGAAGGGACTCGGCAAGAGACTCACACCACCCGAACTGAATCCGTTACTATCTCAAGCTCTTTCTTGATAGAGCCCTGCCACTAACCTAGAATTCTTGCATGCGCATGCTGAGAAAAAATGAGCGCAGTCACTCCTTGACCGATCTGAAGCCACAACCCGTCTGTGTCGGCACCATCATGCGCGGCTCATCGCTCTTGGTTCTGCTTCTCACGGTTTTCTTTTTTCCGCTGCTTGCCTCGACAGAGCAGTCAAGATCAGTTGAGGTAACCGGCCTTCACAGCGAAAAGGTCAATGCTCTCGATTTCGGCGAAGCACGCGCGCTCGTTTTTATTTTCGTGAGCACAGACTGTCCGATTTCAAATAGTTATGCCCCTGAATATCGCCGGCTCGCTTCGGAATACACGACCAACGGCATCAGCTTTCGCCTGGTTTATCCAAATGCCGATGAAACCGTCGATGACGTGCGCAAGCACTTAAAAGAATACAATCTTCCGATCACCGCCTTTCGCGATCCGAAGCACGAACTTGTAAATGCGGCTCAAGCGCGAGTCACGCCCGAGGCCGCCGTTTATCTTCGAGG
>DASYTB010000183.1:0-4055 GCA_036002705.1 Verrucomicrobiia bacterium | reverse complement strand
CCCCAGCCCGAGGGCCGGAAATTCTGCTGTTCGCCCGTAATCAACGGATCATTCGAACCGACGAAAACGGTCAGAGCTTCCTGGAACGCGGCGAGAATTTGATCCTCATCTCCCGAACGAATCTGGTCGTTCAATTGGCTTTCATTGATCTGCGGCGAGGTAGCGTTCGCGGGAGCGCTGATGGTGTAATTGCCCAGCCCAAGATTCTCGAAGACGTAATTGCCATTCGCATCCGCATCCGTCCAGTAAAAGCCGCCCGCCTGCGGAATTGCCACCCGAATGTTGGGCTGGAGATCGCCCTGGGCGTTGAAAACTTTTCCGAAAATTCGCCCAGCGGGGCGAAGTTTCACCACGACGTAATTGGCGGCGCCGGGAATGACATTGAGGCGGGCGTTGCCCAGGCGCGGAAAATTAATGCCCGCGGCAGGGTTGCGTTCCAAGCCAGCACTGACGATCGCGTTGCCAACAGGAACACCGTCGAGCTGAAAATTGCCTTTGGCGTCAGTGCGCGCGAGCGTTACGCCGCCGGCGACCAGAGCATTTGTCGCCGGGCGTCCATCATCAAATTGAACCTGGCCGAAAACCGTGGTCGCCGCCTCCAACGTGATATTCGCGTAAGTGATCTGATTGGCGACCGGCGTGATTCCGAGCCGTGCGCCTTTTCGGCTCCCATCAAACGTCACCGCGATCAGGTCCAAATTCTGAATGGGCGCGTTCGTGATTTGCCAGGCCCCCGTGGCGTCCGCATCCACGATGCGCACCACGTCGCGCGCGAGACTGGAGCCGGGGTTGTACTTCCCAAGAAAAATTCGCGCGTTCGCCATCGGCGTGAGATTATCCGAATCGAACACCTGCCCGCGCAGCTCGCCATAGACTACAGGAAGCAAAGGCAGAGCGATAACGAGGTTCGTGCTTTGGGACGGCGAATCGATCAGGCCGATCACGGTTGCAGCCCGCCGGTCGGATGTAGCTACGTCCACGGTGAAGACGCCTAGCGGCACGGCAGGGAAGGCAAACCTTCCATTATTATCGGAAAATACTCCGCGGCCAAGCTCCCGCGACGTCGGGTCCGGATAAAGATTCACCGCGGCATTCGGGACGGCCGTCACGCCATCCTCGGCGACGATCTGCCCGGTGACCGAGCCGCGGCCGCGGAAACGCAAGGCAATCGGAACTTCCTGTCCTTCACGCCCCGAACCAATCGGAATGACATCGCGAACAAGTGCGCGATCCAATCCTTCGACGAGCGCGACCGCCTGGGGAACGGTGTTTGCGGATAGAAGAGAAAGCAACGAACTGGTGTCGCTGGAGGCATTGATTAATTGTTGCAGGGCTTGGGTGTCGGGCTTGTCCGCGATCGTGGAATCGAGAATGACCTTGAGCGCATCCGGAGACAGGCCGCTCGTATCAGTGGCCGAGAGCGAATAGCCAATGCCGGACATGACGAAATCAAAATCGAAATTCCCGCCGGAGTCCGTCAACGC
Source organism: Verrucomicrobiia bacterium (assembly GCA_036002705.1). Taxonomy (GTDB): domain Bacteria; phylum Verrucomicrobiota; class Verrucomicrobiia; order Limisphaerales; family SXQI01; genus DASVNK01. The sequence continues at coordinate 2,571 of DASYTB010000183.1, read as the reverse complement.
CTGGCTGACGCGGCGAATCCACTCCTCGCAACTGAACGCCCCGTGCACCCGATCATACATTGTCAGTGTGACAGGAACACCGGCGGCGGGCGTGCCATCTCCCTTTAATACTCGTCCACGCACCGCGACACCCCCAATGAAAGGCAAACCGGTTTCCGGATAAACAGAATGGATCGGCACGGGGTCGGCGGAAAGCGCGTTGCCGCGAACGTCCGTGACGCCGGAAACGGTAAGCTTGCGCGGGCGGATGGCGCTGACTCCCTTGCGTAAATTCAGAAGGGCGACACGCCCGCTCGGCTGCACCTGGACCGAATTGGCGCCATTGTCGCCATCGACCGTGTAGGAATTCGGCAATCCCGCCGAATCCTGAGTAACTGGTTTCGAAAACACGACGGCTACGACGGTGCCGTAGTTATAATAAGGCGGCCCCCCGCATGGATTCGCAGGCCGCCCCGCGACGACCGTTAAGTCCTGTTGCACGGCGACGAGGGCTACGGGGAGTTCCTTCACCACGGCTTGATTACCATTCAGATTCTGGTCGATCGTGCCATCGGCGTTGATATCAACCTGCAATCGCTGCGACGGATCGTCCAAAGCGAATCGATAAACCGCGTTGGTCGATGGATGACTGACTTGCCAGCGGAGTTGTTCCGCCTGCCCATTCGTTCCCACCAGCAGTACCGCCATATCTGCCGCCGGCGGACCGTTTGTAAAGGTCCAGGTGAAAATGCCATTTGTCAGATAAGGCGTGACGGCCCACTCACCATTTGTGGCCGCATAGACGAGGGCATAAGGCTGGGAACTCCCGTCCACAGTCGCGTTATTTGTTCCGCCGGAATAATCGATGCGCAATTGACCCGGACCCGCGCTGGCCAGGACGAACTGCTGGCCCAGGCCGGCGAGGTCCGCGGCGCGATCCAGAAGACGGTGCGTTCCATCCAGGTGATCCGATTTTTCCATATCGGCAAAAAGCACGGAACGCCACCCAACCCCGGCATCGGAAGTGCGCAAAAGCTGGTCGAAGCCATCGTCGCTTTGCCGTCCGCCCTCCCAATCGCGCAACAAGTCAGGCAGAACGCGATTAAGCGGGTCGCCATACTGCACGCGCTGCCCCGCTTCGGCGAGGTCAAGCACTCGGCGGGTAATGATCGCGTTATTCACTACACCGATGCCGGGTGGCAATTGGGCCGCCGTGGCGATACTCAAGGCCTGGCCGAGGACTCGATTCGCCGCCTCGACCAAATCCGCCGGGAGATAATTCACGAAATCGGGCATCGCGATGGTATCCGGGGAAAGCGGAACGCCTTGCGCATCGACCCCCATCGTAAAGCGAAAACGGCCCACCACGCTGTCATCGCTCGTGGTCAGGTCCGAAAACGTGATTTCGCCAGTGCGTTGCGCGATCATATGGTAGGTCGCGGTCGCGGTTTGTCCCGGTAAAATGGTTCCAAGTTGCACGGTCTCCGACTGGTCGGACGCCAGAACCGCGCCGCTGATCGAGTTCTTGTTCAAGTTCACTTGAACGAGGTTGGCGGGAACAATCCCCGTGTTCAAAACGGTAACGCTCGCCGTATAAGGTTCACTCACGCGAACAGTTCGGGGATGCGAAAAGGCAATTGAGAATTTCGGATTGCGCACCAGCACTGAGCCGGCCGCTTTGCCCTTCACTTTGACGACGCCAGCAGCCAGGCCGTAAAGATCCGCCGTCAGATCAAGGTTCATCACTTGCAGGCCTTCTTGCAAACCTTCGACTAAAAACTCGGCTTGCCCGGTTTGGCCTGGTTGCAAGCGAGAGACATCGTCGCTTGTTCCGAGGTCGCCGTCCGCGCCGGGATCGACCACCGCCAGAGTGGATTGAATAATTTTGTTTGGTCCAATCCGGGCCAAGCGAAGAGGATCATCTCCCGGTTGATCGTAACTCGGCGCGGAAATTCCATCCGGCCCCGGTGGCAATTGCAACGCCGCCTGCACATTGTCCACACTCAGACCTGAACCGATGGGAGCGCCGTTTTCTGTGAAAATCTTTACACTGAAAAACTGATGGAGATAACCAATATTGCCCGGAATGACCATCAGTGCGGGAATCGGCGGAATGCTTAAGGCCAGCGATTGGCCGGCGCCCGGATCAACCACCTGAAAATTAATGCCTTGAAGCTGGATATTGAGGTTGGCCGTCTGCAAGTCCTTCGGCAACGACACCATTTCGGACGAAATCTTCTGATTGATTGTCGCCGCCTGTTGCAATTTCGCTTCGACTTCGTCCGCGGGAATCAACTCGACCGAATCCTTGAACTGCGGGGAAACCACCGGAAATGTCACGGGAATCGTTTTGCCATCGAGGACAAAAGAGACGTTGAATTCGACCGCGCGAAAATTCGACTCATCAATGACAATCCCCTTTTGCTGAATCTCATCGAGTGTAAGCGGGCGGGAAGTGACGGTGGAAATCAAAATCTGATCGAAGACATGCACCGGAACACTGGAGGGAAGACCTTCGAGCCGTGTGCTCCCATTGGCGGCATCGACCAGCGCGATGCCATCCAATTGATAATCCCCGACCAAATTAATCGC
>DASYTB010000182.1:0-4363 GCA_036002705.1 Verrucomicrobiia bacterium | reverse complement strand
GGCCAGGACGGTGCAAGATTCCGTCCTGGCGCGGCATGAACATTACTACTTATTCCCGGTTATGATGGCCTGCTCCTGGGCATCTCGAATCAAGCGGCCTTGTTCATCGACACGCAGTTCCACGGTCTGGCCATTCTGTTTGAACGCAGCTTCATAAACGGTCCGACTTCCGAGCGTCCCTTTGTCGATATCTTCGACGGCGGCGCCTTTCGCGTAAGCTTTAATCGTGTTTTGCGCGACCGGCGGAACTTGATCCAAAGTCACCTTGGCGGCGTTGGCCAAAGGCACGCGCGGAGCACTGTTCAGACCAGTTCCCGTGCTGGAAGCGGCCGGTGCTCCGATGGCCGACGCCGAGCCGAGCTGCGGTTGATCCCGAACGTAACTTCCATCAAGGTTCAAATAGACGAGTTTTTGTGTCCCATCCGGCTTCTTTAAAGTAACTCGATAGACGCGCCGATCGTTATACGGAATTTGTTGGATTTTTTCGACCGGTCCGTTGGATTCCTCGGATTTGATGACGTTTTGGACATTCTGAGGAAGTTGCTCGATCTTCATGTCGAGAACCCGGCCACTACGCCCTTTGCCCCCGATGCCATTGGTGACAGACGAATTGGATGCGGTCGCAGTGTTCTGATAGTACGAGCCGTCCGGGTTCAGGTAGATGTTCTTTTCCCCTCCACCTTGCTGAAAGCCAACCTGGTAAACGACGTGGCCGTTGAGATTTAGTTGCTGGATGCTATTTACCGGCCCGTTTTTTGTTTCCGTTTGGACAACGCTTTGCACCGGTGCCGGTAATTGCCCGAGATTGAGAGATTGCGCAAAAGTGGCCGCTCCGCACGCGAAAAGGGAGCCGGCCACGATTTTTGAGATTTGTGAAATTCGCATCATGTGATTTTCCTTTCAAGAGAAGGTCCGATACTTTGGCCGGCGGTATAGACGTGCATTCCCCTGAATATTTCATCGGACGAATCGGTACGCGATCCTTGCACCACGGTGACCGTCCCGATCGGTACACCGGGAGTCAATTCTTCCGATTGATTAAATAGTTCAACACCACTCAGTTCGCGAAGCCGGATGATTTACTCATCCGGCTTTTTTGTTCGTTTCTTTCTATTTTGCCGAAAAGGCGCAATATCGACGCATGGCCACAATTGCGATCCTGGGAACGATGGATACGAAGGGAGAAGAACACGCCTATGTTGCCGAGTTGATCAAAAAACGCGGGCACAAAACACTCGTGATCGACGTCGGCGCGCTGGATGCGCCCAGGCTCAAGCCCGATATTCCGAGGGAACAAGTGGCCACCGCCGCCGGTGCGAATCTTGCCGAACTCGTCGCCCGGCGTGATCGCGGCGAAACGATCAAGGCCATGTCTCTCGGCGCTCCCATTATTCTTACGCGGCTGCTGCACGAGAAACGAATCGATGGTGTGATTTCCCTTGGCGGGGGCGGCGGAACATCGATTGCCACGGCTGCCATGCGCGCGATGCCGATTGGCTTTCCGAAATTGATGGTTTCCACATTGGCCAGCGGAAACACCGCGCAGTATCTCGGCGTGAAAGACATCATGATGATGCCGAGCGTCGTCGATATAGCCGGGCTCAATCGCATTTCACGCGAAATCCTGGCGCGGGCCGCCGGGGCGATTTGCGGCATGGTCGAAACCCCTCCGCCAGCGACTGCTCAGGATGATAAGCCGATCATCATGGCGAGCATGTTCGGTAATACCACGCCGTGCGTGCAGCACGCCAAAGCGATCCTCGAGAAAGAGGGCTTCGAGGTGCTGGTCTTCCATGCCACCGGGACGGGCGGACGCACGATGGAATCTCTCATCGAAGCAGGGCTGGCCGAGGGCGTGCTCGATATTACGACTACGGAATGGGCTGACGAATTCGCAGGCGGCTTCCTCAGCGCGGGTCCCCATCGTCTTGAAGCAGCCGCGAAAACCGGTACTCCGGCCGTCGTCACGCCGGGTTGCCTGGATATGGTGAATTTTTACGGGCCCGATTCCGTTCCCGAGCGCTTTCGTGGGCGGCGCTTTTACCAGCACAACCCCCAGGTCACGCTCATGCGCACCACGCCGAAAGAAAATGCCGAACTCGGGCGGATCATCGCCGAAAAATTAAACGCTTCGATTGGACCTGTTTCTGTCTTGATTCCGAAAAAAGCGATCAGTGTCATCAGCGCTCCCGGTCAAAGCTTTCACGATCCTGCCGCCGATGCCGCCCTCTTCGCCGCACTGAAAAAAAACCTGCGCTCCGACATTCCCTTTATTGAAATGGATTCGGAAATCAATGACCCAGCCTTCGCCGAAGCGTGCGCCCAAACGCTGCTGGAGGAAATCCGTGCTGGAAACGGAAAGAGAGCGGCCCACTGAGAACCAAGAACCATAGTGAAAGATCGCTGAGAATAAGTTTTTTTCAGATACCAGCCTTTTGGTTGTGAACAGATTTGTCAGTAACGGGCAGATAAGGTCTTCAACAGCGTTCCAATAGCTTCTCGACAAGAATTAAGCGTCTTGGATTGCGGCCACGTCCGTCGCAGCGTTAGTCTTTTGTAGTAGATGATCGACGGTACTGAAATGGGTGGTTCCCCACGTGATTTTTCCAAACGCGCTCCGCGGCGGCCGCGCGTGAGCGCGGGTTTGCCGCCGCCACAAGCTGTGGACCGGCTGCCACCGCACGCGATTGAGGCGGAGCAAGGAGTGCTCGGCTGTATTTTGCTTTCGCCAAATGAATGCCTCGGCATCTGCATCGAGAAATTCAAAAAGGGCGTCGAAGTCTTTTACGATCTGCGCCATCAGGTGATTTTTGACCTGCTGGTCGAGATGTACGATGGCAAGCAGCCCATCGATCTCATCACGCTCCAGCAGCGGCTGAAGGACAAGGGACAACTGGAACCGGTCGGCGGCATCCCATACATCTCTGCGCTTCCCGACGCGGTGCCGTCCGCGGCGAACCTCGAGTATTACATCGATATCGTCCGGGAGAAATATGTTCTCCGCAGGATGATCCAGACCTGCACCGCGGCGGTGGCCCGGGTTTACGAGCACGAGGGAAAAGTCGATGCGCTTTTGGACGAAGTGGAGCGGGACGTTCTGAAGATCAGCGAGGAAAGAATCGAAGGTTCTTCGCTCTTGATCAAGGATCTGGTCCACCGCGCCATTAATACCATCGAGGATTATCACCAACGCCAGGGAATGCTGACCGGCATCGGCACAGGCTTCCTCGATTTCGACAAGATGACCAGCGGCATGCACGGCGGCGAAATGATTGTCATCGCCGCCCGGCCGAGCATGGGAAAAACGTCCCTCGTCATGAACATTGTCGAACACGTCGTTCTGGAGGAGAAGCTGCCAGTGGGCGTCTTCAGCCTGGAAATGACCGCGGACTCGCTCGTCCTCCGCATGCTCTGTTCGCGGGCGCGAGTAAACCTGCGCAATATTCGGGACGGCTTTCTCGCTGAGCGGGATTTTCCCAAATTGACGGGCGCGGCCGGCAAACTCGCGACCGCGCCACTCTACATTGATGATTCCGCCGGCCTCTCCATTCTGCAGCTTCGCGCCAAAGCGCGGCGGATGTATCAACAGTACGGCGTGAAACTGATTGTCATCGATTACCTGCAATTGCTCAACGGTGGTTCCTCCCGAGTCGAAAACCGTCAGCAGGAAGTGGCGCAGATTTCGAATGGTGTTAAATCTTTGGCCAAGGAACTCAACGTTCCGGTCATCGTTCTCAGTCAGTTAAACCGCGAATTGGAAAAGGACAAAAGCCGCAAGCCGCGTTTATCCGACCTGCGCGAATCAGGCGCCATCGAGCAGGATGCCGATCTGATCGCTCTTCTCTATAAACCGGAGGAAGGGAAAGAAGACGAGGACGGCCCGGCCCAGGAAAGCGACGCGATTCCAGTAAATCTTCTCATCGCGAAGCAGCGCAACGGCCCCACCGGCGATGTTCATCTGACTTTTTTCAAAGGGTTCACCCGTTTTGAAAGCGCGGCCAAGGTCGCCGATGTTCCCGCGTGAAATCAGGATTCTGGGTAGATTTACGTACGTTGTGGGAGTTATGGGAGTACCCGCCCGCACCCAAAGGTCCGGCTCTGATTCGAAAAAACAATCATTGCTGCCCCCTCGAAACGGACTCGATGGTAAGTCGCTTACCGCGACGTGAGAGGAGAGTTATCGGCCGACACCGTGCCCGGGCATACGCAATACGCAAAGCTGCCCGAAAACAGGCTGAAAAACCGCTGGCATATCTGGTGCTTAATGAAAATCCTTCGCGCGTTTCCGCAAGGGAGCGCGTGAGGTAGCAATCGAAGCCGCTCTGAGTGGGGCGGCTTTTTTGTTGGCCTCGATTGTGCTTTT